>NZ_JBHZEJ010000036.1:0-80344 GCF_042756365.1 Streptomyces sp. NPDC059092 | reverse complement strand
GGGCCGCCCGCTGTACGCGTTGCTCAGCCTGCTCAGGGCCTGCTCAGCCGCCGAACTCCTGGAGGCCCTTGAGGGCCTGGTCCAGCAGCGCCTGCCGTCCCTCCAGCTCCCGGGCCAGCTTGTCGGCCTTCGCGTTGTTGCCCGCCGCGCGCGCCGTGTCGATCTGCTTGCGCAGCTTGTCGACGGCCGCCTGGAGCTGCCCCGTCAGACCCGCGGCCCGCGCACGGGCCTCCGGGTTCGTCCGGCGCCACTCGTTCTCCTCGGAGTCCTGGAGCGCCCGCTCCACCGCGTGCATCCGCGCCTCGACCTTGGGCCTCGCGTCGCGCGGTACGTGGCCGATGGCCTCCCAGCGCTCGTTCAGCGCGCGGAAGGCGGACCGGGCCGACTTGAGGTCCGTGACCGGCACCAGCCGCTCGGCCTCGACCGCCAGCTCCTCCTTGAGCTTCAGGTTCTCCGTCTGCTCGGCGTCGCGCTCGGCGAAGATCTCGCCGCGCGCCGCGAAGAAGACGTCCTGAGCACCGCGGAAGCGGTTCCACAGCTCGTCCTCGGCCTCGCGCTGCGCGCGGCCCGCCGCCTTCCAGTCCGTCATCAGCTCGCGGTAGCGCGCGGCCGTACCGCCCCAGTCGGTGGAGCCGGAGAGCGCCTCCGCCTCGGCGACCAGCTTCTCCTTGGCCTTACGGGCATCCTCGCGCTGCGCGTCGAGCGCCGCGAAGTGCGCCTTGCGCCGCTTGGAGAACGCCGAGCGCGCGTGCGAGAAGCGGTGCCACAGCTCGTCGTCGGACTTCCGGTCCAGCCTGGGCAGGCCCTTCCAGATGTCCACCAGCGCCCGCAGCCGCTCGCCGGCCGTCCGCCACTGGTCGCTCTGCGCCAGCTCCTCCGCCTCGGTGACCAGCGCCTCCTTGGCGTGGCGCGCCTCGTCGGTCTGCTTGGCCCGCTGCACCTTGCGCTCCTCGCGGCGCGACTCGACCGTGGCGACCAGCGCGTCGAGCCGCGTCCGGAGCGAGTCGAGATCGCCGACGGCGTGGTGCTCGTCCACCTGCCCGCGCAGATGGTCGATGGCCGTCGTCGCGTCCTTCGCGGACAGGTCGGTGGTCCTCACCCGCCGCTCAAGGAGGCCGATCTCGACAACCAGGCCCTCGTACTTGCGCTCGAAATAGGCCAGAGCCTCCTCCGGAGATCCTGCCTGCCACGATCCGACGACCTGCTCGCCCTCGGCCGTCCGCACGTACACGGTGCCCGTCTCGTCGACGCGGCCCCACGGGTCGCTGCTCACAGCGCCTCCTCCACCTGATGCCCGTGAGGGGAATGGCCCCCGGGCATCATCCACAGTTCCTGGGACGGGCTGCGCCCGCCCTGCACAACGCCAATCTAGGCGACCGGCCGCCCGGCTGTCCGCACTCAGCGCGGCCGAAATTCACAGGGTCACGCCGTGTCGACCGTGCCCTTCTCCACGGTGACGGCCTTCTTGGGCGCGCCGTCGCCCGCCCCGCCGTCCACGCCGGCCTTCCCCACGGCTTCCACCGTCTTCAGCCCGGCGGCGTCCATGGTCCCGAACGGGGTGTAGCTGGGCGGCAGTTTGGTGTCCTTGTAGACCAGGAAGAACTGGCTGCCGCCGGTGTGCGGCTGGCCGGTGTTGGCCATGGCCACCGTGCCCGCCGGATACGTCACGCTGCCGTCCGCGCCGGCCTTGCCGAGGGCCGTCAGATTCTCGTCCTCGATCGTGTAGCCGGGGCCGCCGGTGCCGTCACCCTTCGGGTCACCGCACTGGAGCACGAAGATCCCCTCGGTGGTCAGCCGGTGACACTTCGTGTTGTCGAAGTACCCCTTGTCGGCGAGCGCCTTGAAGGAGTTCACCGTGTGCGGTGTCTTCTTGGCGTCCATGGCGATCGCGATGTCACCCTGGCTCGTCCTGAGGCCCAGCGTGTACTTCGCGTTCTTGTCGATGGCCATCTTCGGCTCGGGCTCGGCGCTCTCGGTCTCCGAGGGCGACGGGGACGGATTCGCCTCCGAGGCTGCGTCGTCCTTCGCGCTGTCGCCGTCGCTCAGACCGATGGAGAAGTACGCCGCGCCTCCCGCGAGCACCACCACGGCCAGCACGGAGGCGATGACGGTGTTACGCCGCTTCGCCTTCTGCCGGGCCTCAACCCGCCGCTGCTGCTGCCGCTCGAACTTCTCCCTGGCGAGCTGCCGCCGCCGCTGATCGCTCTTGACCACCGGGTCCACTCCTCGTGTCTGTGTGTGATCCTGTTCGGTCCCATCCGGCCTGACCGGTGCCCCGACCGGGCAAACTTTTCCGGGAGGGGCACCAGATGCGTACGGTATATGGGTTGGCTGTGGAATGAGGAGCGCCGGTATCCTCTCCGAGCAGCCGCATTCTCCGCCGGACCACGCGCGCCGGACGACATATAAGGACGATCGTGCTCATTGCCGGTTTCCCCGCCGGAGCCTGGGGGACCAATTGCTATCTGGTCGCCCCCGCCGCGGGTGAGGAGTGCGTGATCATCGACCCGGGCCATCAGGCCACCCAGGGGGTCGAGGAAGCGGTCAGGAAGCACCGTCTCAAGCCCGTCGCCGTCATCCTCACGCACGGGCACATCGACCATGTCGCCTCCGTCGTCCCGGTGTGCGGCGCGCATGACGTACCGGCGTGGATCCACCCCGCCGACCGCTACATGATGAGCGACCCGGAGAAGGCCCTGGGCCGCTCGATCGGGATGCCGCTCATGGGCGAGCTGACGGTGGGCGAGCCGGACGACCTGCGGGAGCTGACCGACGGCGCCGGGCTGACGCTGGCCGGCCTGGAGTTCACCGTCGCGCACGCGCCCGGCCATACGAAGGGGTCGGTGACCTTCGCGATGCCCGAGGCCGCGGACATTCCGCCGGTCCTCTTCTCGGGCGATCTGCTCTTCGCCGGCTCCATCGGACGCACCGACCTGCCCGGCGGTGACCACGCCGAGATCCTGGCGTCGCTGGGCCGGGTGTGCCTGCCGCTCGACGACTCGACCGTGGTGCTGTCCGGCCACGGCCCCCAGACGACCATCGGCCGGGAGCGCGCCACCAACCCCCATCTCCGGGACGTGGCCACCGGCCAGGGAGACGGCACGCACGCCGCTCCGCGACGAGGAATGTGAAACACCGATCTCCATGAGCACTTTTCAGGCACCCAAGGGCACCTACGACCTGATCCCGCCCGTCTCGGCGACCTTCCTCGCCGTACGCGAGGCGATCGCCTCGCCCCTGAAGAACTCCGGCTACGGCTATGTCGAGACGCCCGGATTCGAGAACGTCGAGCTGTTCGCCCGCGGCGTCGGCGAGTCCACCGACATCGTCTCCAAGGAGATGTACGCCTTCGAGACCAAGGGCGGCGACAAGCTGGCGCTGCGCCCCGAAGGCACCGCCTCCGTCCTGCGCGCCGCGCTGGAGGCCAACCTCCACAAGGCCGGCAACCTGCCCGTCAAGCTCTGGTACTCCGGCTCGTACTACCGCTACGAGCGTCCGCAGAAGGGCCGCTACCGCCACTTCTCCCAGGTCGGCGCCGAGGCGATCGGCGTCGAGGACCCCGCGCTCGACGCCGAGCTGATCATCCTGGCCGACCAGGCCTACCGCTCGCTGGGCCTGCGGAACTTCCGCATCCTCCTCAACTCGCTGGGTGACAAGGAGTGCCGCCCCGTCTACCGCGAGGCGCTGCAAGGCTTCCTGCGCGGACTCGACCTGGACGAGGAGACGCGCCGCCGCATCGAGATCAACCCGCTGCGGGTCCTCGACGACAAGCGCGCCGACGTACAGAAGCAGCTCGTCGGCGCCCCGATGCTGCGCGACCACCTGTGCGACGCGTGCAAGGCGTACCACGAAGAGGTACGCGAGCTGCTGACCGTCCAGGGCGTCGCCTTCGAGGACGACGAGAAGCTCGTCCGCGGCCTCGACTACTACACGCGCACCACCTTCGAGTTCGTCCACGACGGTCTCGGGGCACAGTCGGCGGTGGGCGGCGGCGGCCGGTACGACGGGCTCTCCGAGATGCTCGGCGGCCCCGCCCTCCCGTCGGTCGGCTGGGCGCTCGGCGTGGACCGTACGGTACTGGCGCTGGAGGCCGAGTCCATCGAGCTGGACATCCCGCCGGCCACCAGCGTGTACGCGATCCCGCTCGGCGAGGAGGCGCGCCGCAGGCTCTTCGGCGTCGTCACCGAACTGCGCGCGGCGGGCGTCGCCACGGACTTCGCCTTCGGCGGCCGGGGCCTCAAGGGCGCGATGAAGTCCGCGAACCGGTCCGGCGCCCGCTACACGCTCGTCGCGGGGGAGCGGGACCTCGCGGAGGGCGTGGCCCAGCTCAAGGACATGGAGAGCGGCGAGCAGACGGCGATCGCGCTCGACACCCTGGTGGCCGAGGTGACCCGGCGGCTCGGCTGAGCGCCGCCCGGCGCCGGGGAGCCGGTCCGCCGCGGTGACCCGTACGGCAGAATGACCCTGTCCGTACTGGCCTCCTCAGCGATGGAACGGCGATATGACGAGTGCAGCGGTTGGCGACGTCTCCTCCGACCACAAGGACGGGAATCCTCCCGGCACGGTCGGGGGCGGGCGGGTCTTCGCGCTGCTGCTGGTGGTCACGGGCGCGGCGGGGCTGCTCGCCGCGTGGGTGATCACGATCGACAAGTTCAAGCTGCTGGAGGACCCCGATTTCACCCCGGGGTGCAGCCTGAACCCGGTGGTGTCCTGCGGCAACATCATGAAGAGCGCCCAGGCGTCGGTCTTCGGCTTCCCCAACCCGATGCTCGGCCTCGCCGCCTACTCCGTGGTCATCGCCATCGGGATGGGGCTGCTCGCCGGGGCCCGCTACCGGGGCTGGTTCTGGCTGGGGCTGAACGCGGGGACGCTCTTCGGCGTCGGATTCTGCACCTGGCTCCAGTACCAGTCGCTGTACAACATCAACTCGCTCTGCCTCTGGTGCTGTCTGGCCTGGGTCGCCACGATCCTGATGTTCTGGTACGTCACCTCCCACAACATCCGTCACGGGGTGCTGCCCGCCCCCGACCGGCTGCGCGGCTTCCTCGCCGAGTTCACCTGGGTCCTCCCCGCGCTGCACATCGGGATCATCGGGATGCTGATCCTGACGCGCTGGTGGGACTTCTGGACGAGCTGAGCGCCCGGTCCGCCCACGGGCGGGACTGTGCTGACGGTGTTGTCAGTGGCGGGGCATAGGCTTCACCCGTGGAGCCCGACCTCTTTACCGCAGCCGCGGAAGACCGCCAGGAGAAGGACCCGACCGCCAGCCCCCTGGCCGTCCGGATGCGCCCCCGTGTCGTCGACGAGGTCGTCGGCCAGAGGCACCTGCTGAAGCCGGGATCCCCGCTGCGCAGGCTGGTGGGCGAGGGCAGCGGCGGCCCCGCGGGCCCCTCGTCCGTGATCCTCTGGGGCCCGCCCGGCACCGGGAAGACCACCCTCGCGTACGTCGTCTCCAAGGCCACCAACAAGCGCTTCGTCGAGCTGTCGGCGATCACCGCGGGCGTCAAGGAGGTCAGGGCCGTCATCGACGGGGCGCGGCGCGCCTCCGGCGGCTTCGGCAAGGAGACGGTCCTCTTCCTCGACGAGATCCACCGCTTCAGCAAGGCCCAGCAGGACTCCCTGCTGCCCGCGGTGGAGAACCGCTGGGTGACGCTGATCGCCGCCACCACGGAGAATCCGTACTTCTCGGTGATCTCCCCGCTGCTCTCCCGCTCCCTGCTGCTCACACTGGAGCCGCTCACGGACGAGGACCTGCGCGCCCTGCTGCGGCGGGCGCTCGCCGAGGAGCGCGGTCTCGGTGGCGCCGTCACCCTGCCCGAGGACGCCGAGGCGCATCTGCTGCGCGTCGCGGGCGGTGACGCGCGGCGCGCGCTGACCGCGCTGGAGGCGGCGGCCGGCGCCGCGCTCGCCAAGAGCGAGAAGGAGGTCACCCTCCTGACCGTGGAGGAGACCGTCGACCGCGCGGCGGTGATGTACGACCGGGACGGCGACCAGCATTACGACGTGGCGAGCGCCCTGATCAAGTCGATCCGCGGCTCCGACGTGGACGCGGCGCTGCACTATCTGGCCCGGATGATCGACGCGGGGGAGGACCCCCGGTTCATCGCGAGACGGCTGATGATCTCGGCGAGCGAGGACATCGGCCTCGCCGATCCGACCGCGCTGCCGATCGCGGTCGCCGCCGCCCAGGCCGTGGCCATGATCGGTTTCCCGGAGGCCGCTCTCACCCTCAGCCACGCCACCATCGCGCTGGCGCTCGCACCCAAGTCCAACGCCGCCACGACCGCGATCGCGGCGGCCCTGGAGGATGTGAAGAAGGGGCTGACGGGCCAGGTTCCGGCGCATCTGCGGGACGGCCACTACAAGGGAGCGGCCAAGCTCGGCCATGCCCAGGGCTACATCTATCCGCACGACGTCCCCGGCGGGATCGCGGCCCAGCAGTACGCGCCGGAGTCGGTGCGCGACAGGCGTTACTACGAGCCCACGCGGTACGGCGCGGAAGCGCGCTACGCGGACGTGGTCGACAAGGTGCGCGAGCGGCTGCGCGGCGACACCGGCTGAGACCTCCGCGGGTCCGGCCTCCCCCCGGCGGCTCCCCACCGCGTACGGCCGTGTCCCGTGGGGCGCTACTGGCCGGCCGCGTCGAAGAGCGTGTGCATCGCGTAGCGCAGCTCGTTGACGTTCCTTACCGGCTCGGGGAAGTCGAAGCGGGCGTCGAAGCACTGGACGCCGGTGAAGCGCACCCGCAGTCCGAAGCGGTCGATCCCGACCGGTACGGCCGCCGTCCCGGCGGCGGACGCGGACGCGGTCCGCTCGCCGAGCAGCCCCCGCAGGGACCGGACCTCCGCGCTGTGCGCGGAGTGGAGGTGCTGCAGCAGCTCCGCCTCGTGCTCCACCAGCGGGTCGGGGGCCGCCCGTACGAAGTCCTCGGGCTCCACCGGCTCGGCGCCCCACAGGTCGTCCACGCACGCCTCGCCGACCTCCAGACGCAGCGTCATCCGGCCGGCGTCCGCCAGACCGGGTTCGCGGGTGAGCCAGCCGGAGAGCCAGGCCCGGCCACGGATACGGTGGGGTACGGAGACGGGTGCCACATCCGTCAGCTCCAGCACCGCGGTGAGTTCGTCGTCCTGCGCGTGGGTGGCGGCCCGTACCGCCGGGGAATCCGACGGGAAGACGAGGAACACCTCGCCGTCCGGGCCCACGGACCGCACGTCGGGCATGAGCTGGTACGGCCTGGCCCCGTCCAGGCCGGGGATGAGCAGCACCGCCGAGCATGTACCCTGTACGAGAGTTCGTGTGCGTTCGGCTGCTGACGGCATCCGATCGATTTCAAGCCCGCTGGGACGCGGCTGACCATGAGCTGATCGGACCTCCGTCGATTCGTCGCTCTCCGCGCCGAGCTTGTCTGTGATGTCCGTGATGCGCGTGGTGTTCCCAGGGCGAGACATGCGATCTCCTTTAGTAAGGTGAGCCTAACCTAACCTACAACGGAGGTCTGGAGAACGTGCCTAACCAGTCGCGTCCCAAGGTCAAGAAGTCGCGTGCGCTCGGTATCGCGCTGACGCCCAAGGCTGTCAAGTACTTCGAGGCCCGTCCCTACCCGCCGGGTGAGCACGGTCGTGGACGCAAGCAGAACAGTGACTACAAGGTCCGTCTGCTGGAGAAGCAGCGCCTGCGTGCCCAGTACGACATCAGCGAGCGCCAGATGGCCCGCGCCTACGACCGCGCCAAGAAGGCCGGCGGCAAGACGGGCGAGGCCCTGGTCGTCGAGCTGGAGCGCCGTCTCGACGCGCTCGTCCTGCGCTCGGGCATCGCCCGCACCATCTACCAGGCCCGTCAGATGGTCGTGCACGGTCACATCGAGGTCAACGGTGGCAAGGTCGACAAGCCGTCGTTCCGCGTCCGTCCCGACGACGTCGTGATGGTCCGCGAGCGCAGCCGCGACAAGGTCCCCTTCCAGGTCGCCCGTGAGGGTGGCTACGACACGGACGGCGAGACCCCGCGCTACCTCCAGGTCAACCTGAAGGCGCTGGCGTTCCGCCTGGACCGCGACCCGAACCGCAAGGAAATCCCGGTCATCTGCGACGAGCAGCTCGTCGTCGAGTACTACGCCCGCTGACCCGGACGCGGTAGCTCCACCACGCTTCAGCCCGCCGTCTCCCCGCCCTCCACGGGCGGAGAGCCGGCGGGCTTTCGCGTGGCTCCGCCCGCCCTCCCGCGTGCCGTTAATGCGGTACGGGGCCGGGCCGCGGGCGCGATAGGCTCGGACGACGACTTTTCCAGTCGCCTGTCAGTTGTCAGTGACCTTCGACGATCAGGGAGCGGTGCGGCGTGACCGGTGGAGAGGTTGCCGGAATCCTGGTGGCCGTGTTCTGGGCCATTCTGGTCTCCTTCCTGGCCGTGGTGCTGGTGAGACTGGCACAGACGCTCAAGGCGACCACCCGGCTGGTGGCGGACGTCACCGAACAGGCCGTCCCCCTGCTGTCGGACGCCTCCGCGACGGTCCGCTCCGCGCAGACCCAGCTCGACCGGGTCGACGCCATCGCCTCGGACGTCCAGGAAGTCACCTCGAACGCCTCGGCGCTCTCCACCACGGTCGCCTCGACGTTCGGCGGCCCCCTCGTCAAGGTCGCGGCGTTCGGCTACGGCGTACGCCAGGCGATGGGACGCCGGGGCGCGCCCGCCGCCGGGAGCGAGCCCGCGGAGCGGGCCACCCGCCGTACGGTCGTCGTCGGCCGGACGCTCCCCGCCGCCCGGTTCCGGAAGAAGAAGGGCTGACCGCAGCGATGTTCCGCCGTACGTTCTGGTTCACCGCGGGCGCCGCCGCCGGCGTCTGGGCCACCGCCAAGGTCAACCGCAAGCTCAAGCAGCTCACCCCGGAGAGCCTCGCCGCCCAGGCGGCGAACAAGGCGATCGACGCCGGGCACAAGGTCAAGGATTTCGCCGTCGACGTCCGCTCCTCCATGGTGCGGCGCGAGGCCGAACTGGGCGAGGCGCTGGGGCTGGACGCACCGGCGGACCACGCGCTGCCCGCCCCGCGACGCCTCGCCGCGATCGACCGCCCCCGGACCACGCACCCCTACAACTCGCACAACCGGAATGAGGACCACTGATGGAGTCGGCTGAAATTCGTCGCCGCTGGCTGAGCTTCTTCGAGGAGCGCGGTCACACCGTCGTCCCTTCGGCGTCGCTCATCGCGGACGACCCGACTCTGCTGCTGGTCCCGGCGGGCATGGTGCCCTTCAAGCCGTACTTCCTCGGCGAGGTCAAGCCTCCGTACGCCCGCGCGACCAGCGTGCAGAAGTGTGTCCGTACCCCGGACATCGAAGAGGTCGGCAAGACCACCCGGCACGGCACGTTCTTCCAGATGTGCGGCAACTTCTCCTTCGGCGACTACTTCAAGGAAGGCGCCATCACGCTCGGCTGGGAGCTGCTGACCAGCTCCGTGGCGGACGGCGGTTACGGACTCGACCCGGAGCGCCTGTGGGTCACCGTCTACCTCGACGACGACGAGGCCGAGCAGATCTGGCGCGAGAAGATCGGCGTCCCCGCCGAGCGCATCCAGCGCCTCGGCAAGAAGGACAACTACTGGTCCATGGGCGTGCCGGGCCCCTGCGGCCCCTGCTCGGAGATCAACTACGACCGCGGCCCCGAGTTCGGCGTCGAGGGCGGCCCCGCCGTCAACGACGAGCGCTACGTGGAGATCTGGAACCTGGTCTTCATGCAGTTCGAGCGCGGCCCCGGTGAGGGCAAGGACGACTTCCCGATCCTCGGTGAGCTGCCCTCCAAGAACATCGACACCGGCCTCGGCCTCGAACGTCTCGCCATGATCCTCCAGGGCGTACAGAACATGTACGAGACCGACACCCTGCGGGTCGTCATGGACAAGGCCACCGAGCTGACGGGCGTACGGTACGGCGCCGACCACGGCTCCGACGTCTCGCTGCGTGTGGTCGCCGACCACATCCGTACGTCCACGATGCTCATCGGTGACGGCGTCACCCCCGGCAACGAGGGGCGCGGTTACGTACTGCGCCGCATCATGCGCCGCGCCATCCGCAACATGCGCCTCCTCGGTGCCACGGAGCCGGTCGTCGCCGCGCTGGTCGACGTGGTCATCGGCACCATGGGCGAGCAGTACCCGGAGCTGGAGACCGACCGCAAGCGCATCGAGGCCGTCGCCCTCGCCGAGGAGGCCGCCTTCCTCAAGGCCCTCAAGGGCGGCACGAACATCCTCGACACCGCCGTCACCGAGACCAAGGCCGCCGGCGGCCGGGTGCTCCCCGGCGACAAGGCGTTCCTGCTCCACGACACCTGGGGCTTCCCCATCGACCTCACCCTGGAGATGGCCTCGGAACAGGGCCTCTCCGTGGACGAGGACGGCTTCCGGCGGCTCATGAAGGAGCAGCGGGAGCGGGCCAAGGCCGACGCCAAGGCCAAGAAGTCCGGCCACGCCGACCTCTCCGCCTACCGCTCGGTCGCGGACAACAGCGGCTCCACCGAGTTCACCGGCTACACGACCACCGAAGGTGAGTCGACCGTCGTCGGCCTGCTCGTCGACGGGGTGCCCTCGCCGGCCGCCACCGAGGGCGACGACGTCGAGATCGTCCTCGACCGCACACCGTTCTACGCCGAGGGCGGCGGCCAGCTCGCCGACCAGGGCCGGATCCGGCTCGACAGCGGCGCCGTCGTCCAGATCCGCGACGTCCAGCAGCCGGTCCCCGGTGTCTCCGTACACAAGGGAACGGTGCAGGTCGGCGAGGTGACGGTGGGCGCCTCCGCGTACGCCGCCATCGACCTGACCCGCCGCCGGGCCATCGCCCGCGCCCACAGCGCCACCCACCTCACGCACCAGGCCCTGCGCGACGCCCTCGGCCCGACGGCCGCCCAGGCCGGTTCCGAGAACTCCCCGGGCCGCTTCCGCTTCGACTTCGGCTCGCCCGCCGCCGTACCCGGCACGGTCCTCCTCGACGTCGAGCAGAAGATCAACGAGGTGCTCGCCCGGGAGCTGGACGTCCAGGCCGAGGTCATGTCGATCGACGAGGCCAAGAAGCAGGGCGCCATCGCCGAGTTCGGTGAGAAGTACGGCGAGCGGGTCCGCGTCGTCACCATCGGCGACTTCTCCAAGGAGCTGTGCGGCGGTACGCACGTCCACAACACCGCCCAGCTCGGTCTGGTGAAGCTGCTCGGCGAGTCGTCCATCGGCTCGGGGGTACGGCGTATCGAAGCCCTGGTGGGTGTGGACGCGTACAGCTTCCTCGCCAAGGAGCACACCGTCGTCGCCCAGCTCCAGGAGCTGGTCAAGGGCCGCTCCGAGGAGCTGCCCGAGAAGATCGCCGGCATGCTCGGCAAGCTGAAGGACGCCGAGAAGGAGATCGAGAAGTTCCGCGCGGAGAAGGTGCTCGCCGCCGCCGCCGGACTGGCCGGCTCCGCCAAGGACGTACGGGGCACGGCCCTGGTCACCGGGCAGGTCCCGGACGGCACCTCGGCCGATGACCTGCGCAGGCTGGTTCTCGACGTGCGCGGCCGTATCAGTGGCGACCGGCCGGTGGTCGTCGCCCTGTTCACCACGGCGGGCGGTCGCCCGCTGACGGTCATCGCCACCAACGAGGCCGCCCGTGAGCGCGGGCTCAAGGCCGGTGACCTGGTGCGGACCGCCGCCAAGACCCTCGGCGGCGGCGGAGGCGGCAAGCCGGACCTCGCCCAGGGCGGCGGCCAGAACCCGGAGGCCATCGGGGACGCCGTCGCCGCCGTCGAGCGCCTCGTCGCCGAGACGGCCTGAGGGCCCGGCACCGCATGAGCGGTATGCGCAGGGGACGCCGGCTGGCGGTCGACGTCGGGGACGCCCGGATCGGGGTCGCCTCGTGCGACCCCGACGGGATCCTCGCCACGCCGGTGGAGACCGTGCCGGGACGCGACGTCCCGGCCGCCCACCGGCGGCTTCGGCAGATCGTCGAGGAGTACGAACCCATCGAAGTGCTGGTCGGGCTGCCGCGTTCCCTGAACGGGGGCGAGGGGCCCGCCGCCGCGAAGGTACGTGTGTTCGCTCAGGAGCTCGCGCGGGGGGTCACACCCCTGCCGGTACGACTGGTCGATGAGCGAATGAGCACAGTGACGGCCGCTCAGGGATTGCGCGCTTCGGGCGTTAAGTCCAAGAAAGGGCGGTCCGTTATCGACCAAGTGGCGGCAGTTGTCATCCTCCAGAGCGCGCTGGAGGCCGAACGGGTATCAGGTAATCCTCCCGGCGAGAGCGTCGAAGTGGTCATCTGATCGCGGTACGGTAACGTTCCGCGCGATGCGGCGGTGTTCGAACAGTCGCCGCACAGCAAAGAGGCGAATGGGACGCCGTGCCACTGCGCTCAGCGGTCACGCCTCGCGGCTCAAGGGGATCGATGACTGACTATGGCCGGGGCCCGGGCTCCGAACCGTGGCACCCTGGGGACCCTCTGTACGGGGACTCGGGGTGGGCGGCACAGCAGGCCACCGACGGCAGCGGCTCCTCGTACGGAGGGCAGCAGCAGTACCCGCAGCAGCCGCAGGCCGAAGCGCAGTACGGGGCGGTCCAGGACCCGTACCAGCAGCAGTACCAGCAGCAGCCGCAGCACCCCCAGTACCAGGGCGGGCAGCCCGAGTACGGTGCTCAGCAGTACGGCGACCAGCAGTACGGCACGCCCCAGCAGCAGCCGCAGCAGCCGCAGCAGCCGTCCCCCCAGCAGCAGTACGCGGAGCAGCGGTACGCGCCGCAGCACCCCCAGCGGCAGTACAGCGAGCCGCAGCACAACGACCCGCAGTACAACGGCGGTTGGGACAACGGCCAGCAGGCCGAGATGCCGTACGGCGGGAACTCCTCGGCCCCCTACGCGGGCGAGTACGTCACCTACGCGGAGAACCACGACCACTACGGCACCCCCGACGCCTACCCGCCCCCACAGCCCCCCGGCCGGCGCCGCACCGAGCCGGAGCCCGCGGCCGAGCCCGGTCCGGCCGAGGCCGCCGAGGACGCGCCGGAGAAGGAGACGCACCCGTTCTTCACCGGTGAGGGCGGCGACGGGGCCGACGACGATTCGGGCACCGGCCGGGGCGGCGGTGGCCGCGAGGGCCGAGGCAGGACGAAGAAGAAAAAGAAGGGCCGCAACGGCACCGCCTGCTTGATCGTCGCCGTGGTGTTCCTCGGCGGCGCCGGTGGTATCGGCTATGTCGGCTACCAGTTCTGGCAGAACAAATTCGGCCCCCCGCCGGACTTCGCGGGTGCGGGCTCCGGCGATATCGAGGTGGAAATCCCTTCGGGGGCCGGCGGATATGAGATCGGTGCCATTCTGGTGAAGAGCGGCGTGGTGAAGAGCCAGCGCGCTTTCGTCGCCGCACAGAATCAGAATCCCAAGGGAAATACGATCCAGGCGGGCGTCTACATTCTCGGCAAGGAGATGTCCGCGCGGAACGCGGTCAAGAAGATGCTCAGCCCGAGCAGCCGGAACGCGCTGATCTTCCCCGAGGGCAAGCGCAACGAATTCATCTACGCGCAGATCGACAAACGGCTCGGAATCAAGAAGGGCGAGACCGCGGCCGTCGCCAAGGCGCAGGTGAAGAACCTGGGCCTGCCGAAATGGGCCAACGGCAACAGAGATGTGAAGGATCCGCTGGAGGGCTTCCTCTTCCCGGCGAGTTACCCGGTCGCGAAGGGGACGAAGCCGGAGACCGTGCTCAAGAAGATGGTCGCCCGCGCCAGGGCCGAATACGAGAAGCAGGACATCGAAGGAGAGGCGAAGAAGCTGAAGCTGACGTCGCCGCTCCAACTGCTCACCGTCGCGAGCCTCGTGCAGGCGGAGGGCAAGTACAAGCACGACTTCGACAAGGTCGCCCGCGTCGTCTACAACCGCCTGCAGCCGGAGAACACGGAGACGGTCGGGCGTCTTGAGTTCGACTCCACCGTCAACTACATCAAGGCCCAGAGCAGACTGGATCTCGGTGCCGTCGACAACCTGCGGAAGATCAAGGACCCGTACAACACCTACGACATCAAGGGCCTTCCGCCCGGACCCATCGGAAACCCGGGTGCCGACGCCCTGCACTCGGCGATCAACCCGGCGGAAGGTCCCTGGTACTACTTCGTCTCGGTGACCTCGGACAAGACGCTCTTCGCCGTCACCAACGAGGAGCACGAGGCGAACCGCCAGGAGTACGAGAGGGAAAGCAAGAAACCGTGATGTCACGTCGGCGGGCGGCGGTCCTCGGATCGCCCATCGCCCATTCCCTCTCCCCGGCGCTGCACCGCGCCGCGTACGGAGAGCTCGGCCTGAGCCACTGGTCGTACGACCGCTTCGAGGTGGACGAGGCCGGGCTCCCCGGCTTCCTCGAAGGTCTGCGCGGCGATTCCTCGTGGGCCGGTCTCTCGCTGACCATGCCGCTCAAGCGGGCCGTCATCCCGCTGCTGGACGAGATCACCGACACCGCGGCCTCCGTGGAGGCGGTGAACACCGTCGTCCTCGGGGGTGACGGCCGCCGCACCGGTGACAACACCGACATTCCGGGCATGATCGCCGCACTGGGCGAACGTGGCGTGGAGAAGGTGGAGTCCGCGGCGATCCTGGGGGCCGGCGCGACCGCTTCGTCCGCCGTCGCCGCGCTCTCCCGTATCTGTACGGGGCCGGTCACCGCGTACGTACGGAGCAAGGCCCGCGCCACCGAGATGCGCGGCTGGGGCGAACGCCTCGGTGTGGACATCCGGATCGCCGACTGGGCGGAGGCGGAACGGGCGCTGCACGCGCCGCTGGTGATCGCCACCACCCCGGCGGGCACCACGGACGGGCTCGTCGACGCGGTCCCGGACTCGGCCGGCACACTCTTCGACGTGCTGTACGAGCCCTGGCCGACGGCGCTCGCGGCGGCCTGGGCAGGGCGCGACGGGGCACTGGTGAGCGGGCTCGACCTGCTGGTCCACCAGGCGGTGCTCCAGGTGGAAATGATGACGGGCCGCTCGCCCGCGCCGCTCGACGTGATGCGGGAGGCGGGCGCCGCGGCGCTCGGCTGACCCGTACGGTGACGGGACGGCCGGCGGACGGTGGTCCGTTCTGCGGACCGTTGCCCGCCGCTGATCCCCGCCGTGGGAGAATCGGACATGGCGGGCCAGGGCCGCGCACCCGGTCGCGCCGTCGTAGTTCCAGGCGCGAGTATGAGGAGCACCGTTGAGCAGGTTGCGCTGGCTGACCGCGGGGGAGTCCCACGGACCCGCACTCGTGGCGACGCTGGAGGGTCTTCCCGCCGGTGTGCCCATCACCACGGAAATGGTGGCGGACCACCTGGCCCGGCGCCGCCTCGGCTACGGCCGCGGTGCTCGGATGAAGTTCGAGCAGGACGAGATCACCTTCCTCGGTGGGGTACGGCACGGCCTGACCATGGGCTCACCCGTGGCGATCATGGTGGGCAACACCGAGTGGCCCAAGTGGGACCAGGTCATGTCCGCCGATCCGGTCGACCCCGCCGAACTGGCCCAGCTCGCCCGTAACGCCCCGCTGACCCGCCCCCGGCCCGGCCACGCGGACCTCGCGGGCATGCAGAAGTACGGCTTCGACGAGGCCCGCCCCGTCCTGGAGCGCGCCAGCGCCCGGGAGACCGCCGCGCGCGTCGCGCTCGGCGCGGTGGCCCGCTCGTACCTGAAGGAGACGGCCGGGATCGAGATCGTCTCCCACGTCGTCGAGCTGGCCGGGGCGAAGGCCCCGTACGGCGTCCACCCGGAGCCGTCCGACGTCGCGAAGCTGGACGCGGACCCGGTGCGCTGCCTGGACGCCGACGCGAGCAAGGCGATGGTCGCGGAGATCGACCAGGCCCACAAGGACGGCGACACCCTCGGAGGGGTCGTCGAGGTGCTGGCGTACGGCGTGCCGGTCGGACTCGGCTCCCACGTCCACTGGGACCGCAGGCTCGACGCCCGGCTGGCCGCCGCGCTCATGGGCATCCAGGCCATCAAGGGTGTCGAGGTCGGCGACGGCTTCGGACTCGCCCGCGTGCCCGGCTCACAGGCGCACGACGAGATCGTCCCGACCGCCGACGGCCTCCGGCGGGCCTCCGGCCGCTCCGGTGGCACCGAGGGCGGGCTGACCACCGGTGAGCTGCTGCGCGTACGGGCCGCCATGAAGCCCATCGCGACCGTGCCGCGCGCGCTGGCCACCGTAGACGTGGCCACCGGCGAGGTGACCAGCGCCCACCACCAGCGCTCCGACGTGTGCGCCGTGCCGGCCGCCGGGATCGTCGCCGAGGCCATGGTCGCGCTGACCCTCGCGGACGCGGTCGCGGAGAAGTTCGGCGGCGACAGCGTCACGGAGACGCGCCGCAACGTCGGTTCGTACCTCGACAACCTCCGTATCCGATGAGCGCCCCGGACCCGGCGGGCAGGCGGGACCCGGCGAACGGGCCGGCCGTCGTGCTCGTCGGCCCCATGGGTGTCGGCAAGTCCACCGTCGGGGAACTCCTCGCCGCGCGGCTCGGCACCGCCTTCCGCGACAGCGACGCCGACATCGTCGCCGCCCAGGGCCGGTCCATCGCGGAGATCTTCGTGGACGACGGCGAGACGCACTTCCGTGAGCTGGAGCGCGAGGCGGTACGGCGCGCGCTCGCCGAGCACACCGGCGGTGTCCTCGCGCTCGGCGGCGGTGCGATCCTCGACGCCGCCACCCGTGCGGAGCTGACCGGGCTGCCGGTCGCCTACCTCTCGATGGAGGTCGGCGAGGCGGCCCGGCGGACCGGGCTGAACACGGCGCGCCCGCTGCTGGCCGTCAACCCCCGCCAGCAGTGGAAGCTGCTGATGGAGGGGCGCCGTCACCTGTACACGGAGGTGGCCCGGGTCTCCGTCGCCACCGACGACCGTACGCCCGAAGAGGTCGTGGACGCCGTCCTCGACGCGCTGGAGCCGGCCTCTCCCGCGGCGGAAGAGCTCAGGATCCCCGGCACGATCCCTGGCAAGGAGAACCCCGTATGACGGACCAGACAGTCACCCGTATCCAGGTCGGCGGCACCGCCGGACACGACCCGTACGAGGTACTGGTCGGCCGGCAGCTCCTCGGCGAGCTGCCGGTCCTGATCGGACCGCGGGTCCGGCGGATCGCCGTCATCCACCCCGAGGCGCTGGCCGGGACCGGCGAGGCGCTGCGCGCGGACCTCGCCGACCAGGGGTACGAGGCCGTCGCGATCCAGGTGCCGAACGCGGAGGAGGCGAAGACCGCCGAGGTCGCCGCGTACTGCTGGAAGGCGCTCGGGCAGACCGGCTTCACCCGTAGCGATGTGATCATCGGTGTGGGCGGTGGCGCCACCACCGACCTGGCCGGGTTCGTCGCCGCGACCTGGCTGCGCGGGGTGCGCTGGATCGCCGTACCGACGACCGTGCTCGCCATGGTCGACGCGGCCGTGGGCGGCAAGACGGGCATCAACACCGCCGAGGGCAAGAACCTCGTCGGCGCCTTCCACCCGCCCGCCGGGGTGCTCTGCGACCTCGCCGCGCTGGACTCCCTGGGCGTCCACGACTACGTCAGCGGCATGGCGGAGATCATCAAGGCGGGGTTCATCGCGGACCCGGCCATCCTGGAGCTGGTCGAGTCCGACCCGGAGGGCGCCCGTACGCCGTCGGGGCCGCACACCGCCGAGCTGATCGAGCGTTCGATCCGGGTCAAGGCCGAGGTCGTCTCCAACGACCTCAAGGAGTCCGGTCTCCGGGAGATCCTGAACTACGGCCACACCCTGGCGCACGCCATCGAGAAGAACGAGCGCTACAAGTGGCGGCACGGCGCCGCCGTCTCCGTCGGCATGGTCTTCGCCGCCGAACTGGGGCGGCTGGCCGGCCGGCTCGACGACGCGACCGCCGACCGGCACCGAGCCGTACTGGAGTCCGTCGGCCTCCCGCTGACCTACCGCGGCGACCAGTGGCCCAAGCTGCTGGAGACGATGAAGGTCGACAAGAAGTCCCGCGGCGACCTGCTGCGCTTCATCGTGCTCGACGGCCTCGGCAAGCCGACCGTGCTGGAGGGCCCGGACCCGGCGGTGCTGCTCGCCGCGTTCGGGGAGGTGTCGGCGTGACCCGTCGGGTCCTCGTCCTCAACGGACCCAACCTGGGCCGCCTCGGCTCGCGCGAGCCCGACGTGTACGGGGCGACCTCGTACGCCGGGCTCGTGGACTCCTGCCGGACGTTCGGCAAGGAGCTGGGGCTCGACGTCGACGTACGGGAGACCAACGACGAGGGCGAGCTGATCCGCTGGCTCCACGAGGCCGCGGACGACGCCCTGCCGGTCGTCCTCAACCCGGGCGCGTTCACCCACTACTCGTACGCGATGCGGGACGCGGCGGCGCAGCGCACGGCGCCGCTGATCGAGGTGCACATCTCGAACCCGTACGCGCGCGAGGAGTTCCGGCACACCTCGGTCGTCGCGGCCGTCGCCAGCGGTACGGTCGCGGGCTTCGGCATCGGCTCGTACCGGCTCGCGCTGCGCGCCCTCGCGGAGGAGCTGACCGCCTGACGGAGCGTCGCCCGGCACTCCTCGGGCATCCCGGCCGTTCCCACGGGGACGGCCGGGGGCGGTACCGTTCGCTAGCGCGGCCCGCGGGGCCGCGACCAGCGTCAGTCGTACGAGACGGAGTGGCACCGGATGCAGCACTCAGTGGGGGTTCCGTTGCCGCCTCCCCAGGGACCGGGGCACGGAAGCGGATGGGCGCCCCGGATCCCGGGCGCACCTCAGGCGCACGGAGCGCACCAGACACCGCACGGAGCGCACCAGACGCAGGGACCGCAGCCGGCGCAGGGATCCCACCAGCCTCCCGGAGCCTCTGGGCCCCCTGGGCCGCCCCCGCCTCCGGGGCAGCACCCGATCCCGGGACAGCACCCCGGGCCGTCGCACGCGCCCGCACAGGAGCACGGACACGGCCCCGTGCCGCCGCCCGCCGAGGTCACCGGACATGTCCAGCTTCCGCCGGGCGGCCCCGTGCCGGTGCCCGCCGTGCGGCCCGCCGACAGCGGTACGGGCACGGCGACCCTCGCCGTCCTGCTCATCGGGCCCGCGGGCGCGGGCAAGACGACCGTGGCCCGGCACTGGGCGAGCAGCCGCCGGGTGCCCACCGCTCACATCAGCCTGGACGACGTACGCGAATGGGTCTGCGCCGGCTTCGCCGACCCGCAGTCCGGCTGGAACGACCACTCCGAGGCCCAGTACCGGCTGGCCCGCCGCACCTGCGGCTTCGCCGCCCGTAACTTCCTCGCCAACGGCATCTCCTGCATCCTCGACGACGCGGTCTTCCCGGACCGGCCGGTCGTCGGACTCGGCGGCTGGAAGCGTCATGTCGGCCCCGGACTGCTCCCGGTCGTCCTGCTCCCCGGGCTGGAGATCGTGCTGGAGCGCAACGCCGAACGCAGCGGCAACCGCCGGCTGGCGGACGAGGAGGTCGCCGGCATCCACGGCCGGATGGCCGGCTGGTACGGCTCGGGGCTGCCCATCATCGACAACTCCAAGTACGACGTGGAGACCACGGCCAGGGTCCTCGACGACGTCCTGGCCCGCGCCCTCGCCTCCCCGCCGAGCTGGTGAGCTGGTGATCCGGCCCGCGCGGCGGCCACGGGGTTTCCCCGGTCGGACGCGCTGAACCGGCCGGGTGAGGCACCCACTCGTACGATCGGGTCATGTCAGACGTGTATGCGGTCCGCCGCGCGCGGCTGCGTGACCGGTGCGCCGCCGCGGGCAACCCGGCGGCCCTGGTCTCCCGGCCCGCCAACGTCCGCTACCTCGCGGGCGGGGCACCGCCGGGCGCCGTGCTGCTGCTCGGCCCGTACGACAACGACACGCTGCTCTGCCCCCGCACCCCCGGCCACGAGGGGCCGGAGGGGATCGACGAACGGCTACGCCTCACCGCCGTACCCATCAGCGGGGACCCCGCCGTGGCCGCCGCGGGGATCCTCACCCCGTCGTCCGCCGGGTCGCTCGCCGTCGAGGAGCACCACCTCACCGTCGCCCGCCACCGGGCCGTCGGCGCCGTCGCGCCCGGGCTGCGCCTCACGGACCTCGGGTACGCCGTCGAGCAGCAGCGGATCGTCAAGGACGAGACGGAGATCGCCTGTCTGCGGATCGCCGCCGAGATCGCCGACCACGCGCTGGGCGAGCTGCTGGAGTCGATCCTGGTGGGCCGCACCGAGCGGCATCTCGCCCTGGAGCTGGAGCGGCGGCTCGTCGACCACGGCGCCGACGGCCCGGCCTTCCCGACCGTCGTGGCCACCGGGCCGCACTCGGGCCGCCCCGGACACCGTCCCTCGGACCGGCGGGTCGAGGAGGGTGATTTCCTCTCCGTCGGCCTCGGCGCCGACTACCGCGGATACCGGTGTCTCATCGGCCGGACGTTCGTCATCGGAACGTCCCCCGCCGACTGGCAGATCGAGCTGTACGAGCTGGTCTTCGCGGCACAACGGGCAGGTCGGGAGGGGCTGGTGCCGGGCGCGGGCTACCGCGACGTGGACCGCGCGACGCGGCATCCGCTGGAGGCCGCCGGGCACGGCGAGGGGCTGGCGGCCCGTACGGGACACGGGGTCGGACTCGAAATCGACGAGGACCCGCAGCTCGCCCCCGCGGCCATGGGTAAACTGGACGCTTGTGTGCCGGTCACCGTCGGACCGGGGGTCCACCTCCCGGGCCGGGGCGGTGTCCGGATCGATGACACGCTCGTCGTCCGCCCCGAGGCGGACGGCGGACCCGAGCTACTCACCATCACGACCAAGGAGCTGCTCGCGCTCTAGTCCGGCGCTCGTGCCGGGCACTGCCCGGGCCATGGCCCGGGTGTCGCCCAGGCATCCGCCGGGGCGGCGCGCGGCCCTCGGTCGTCCACCTGCTTTCAGTCCAGGAGATTCCGCAACCGTGGCTTCCACGAACGACCTCAAGAACGGCCTGGTCCTCAAGCTCGACGGAGGCCAGCTCTGGTCCGTCGTCGAGTTCCAGCACGTCAAGCCCGGCAAGGGCCCGGCCTTTGTGCGCACCAAGCTGAAGAACGTGCTCTCCGGCAAGGTCGTCGACAAGACCTTCAACGCCGGCGTGAAGGTCGAGGTGGCCACCGTGGACCGCCGCGACATGCAGTTCTCGTACATGGACGGCGAGTACTTCGTCTTCATGGACATGAGCACGTACGACCAGCTCATGATCGACCGCAAGTCGGTCGGCAACGCGGCGAACTTCCTGATCGAGGGCTTCACCGCCACGGTCGCCACGCACGAGGGCGAGGTGCTCTACGTCGAGCTGCCCGCCGCGGTCGAGCTGGTCATCAAGCACACCGACCCGGGCGTCCAGGGCGACCGTTCCACCGGTGGCACCAAGCCGGCCACGCTGGAGACCGATTACGAGATCGGTGTCCCGCTCTTCATCACCACCGGCGAGAAGATCAAGGTCGACACCCGTACGGGCGACTACCTCGGCCGGGTGAACAGCTAACCGTGGCTGCCAGGAGCAATGCCCGTAAGCGCGCGTTCCAGATCCTCTTCGAGGCCGATCAGCGCGGTACGTCCGTACAGAACGTTCTCGCGGACTGGATCAGGCACTCTCGCTCCGACGACCGTCAGCCCCCGGTCGGCGAGTTCACCATGGAACTGGTCGAGGGGTACGCGGAGCACGTCGCGCGTATCGACGAACTCATCGCCACCTACGCGGTGGACTGGGACCTCGACCGGATGCCGGTCGCCGACCGCAACATCGTCCGGCTCGGCACGTACGAATTGATCTGGCTGGACGGGACGCCGGACGCCGTGGCGATCGACGAGGCGGTCCAGCTCGCCAAGGAGTTCTCCACCGACGAGTCCCCGTCGTTCGTGAACGGCCTTCTCAGCCGCTTCAAGGACCTCAAGCCGAGTCTGCGCCGCGCCTGAGCGGCGGTCCGCCCTCGCGCGCCGGACGGGAGCAGCCGACCCGCCCGGCGCGTGGGGGCGCACGTGTCTCCGGACGGCACGTCAATCTCCGGACACCTGGACACCTGGACACGGCGCGAGGGCGCCGGACGCGCCGGAGGGCGGCCCCGTACACGCGTACGGGACCGCCCTCCGGGAGGTGACGTTTCTGCCGATCCGCGAGCCGGGCCCGCGGGACGGTCAGCTCTCGTCGTGCGCGACCGCGCGCCGCGCGTCCGCGTCGAGCACACCCCAACTGATGAGCTGCTCGGTCAGGACCGACGGCGACTGGTCGTAGATGACGGCCAGGGTGCGCAGGTCGTCCTGGCGGATCGACAGCACCTTGCCGTTGTAGTCGCCCCGCTGGCTCTGGATCGTCGCCGCGTACCGCTGGAGCGGGCCGGCCTTCTCCTGCGGCACGTGGGCCAGGCGCTCCAGGTCGAGAACGAGCTTCGGCGGCGGCTCGGCGGCGCCGCCGGGCGTCGTGCCGGGAAGAAGCTCCTGCACCGGGACACCGTAGAAGTCCGCCAGCTCGGCGAGGCGCTGCACCGTGACGGCACGGTCTCCACGCTCGTACGAACCCACCACGACGGCCTTCCAGCGGCCCTGGGACTTCTCCTCCACGCCATGGAGCGAGAGGCCCTGCTGGGTGCGGATGGCGCGGAGTTTGGCCCCGAGCTGCTTTGCGTATTCGCTGGACATATAGCTCCCCGGACGAAGTCTGGTAACTCACTGTGAGGTTACGCAGCGTTACTTGGATGCGTCAAGCCGGGGGAGCCGTACCGGGGTCCGTACCGGCCTCCGTACCGCGCTCCGTACCGCTGTCCGTACCGCGCCCGCGCCGTCTCCCGGCGGCTTTTCGCGGGGGGTGGCGCCGAATGTGCCGCGGACCCCCTGCTAGCCTGGGTGGCGTAGTTCTTGACTTTTCCGACGTCCTTTAAGGTCCGTCCCGTGAGGCGGAGAAGGAGGTCCGTTTCTTATGGACGCAAGCAACAAGGCCCGCGACAACGCGAGCGGCGACACGGACACGACGGCCGAAACCGGTGGGGCACGCCCCGTTCTGGAGGCCCCCGACATCGCGCGGGTCCTGACCCGCATCGCCCACGAGATCGTCGAACGCGCCAAGGGCGCCGACGACGTGGTCCTGCTCGGCATTCCGACCCGCGGGGTCTTCCTGGCCCGCCGCCTCGCCGGAAAACTCGCCGAGATCACCGGCCGCACCATCCCGGTCGGCTCCCTCGACATCACCATGTACCGCGACGACCTGCGGCTGCGGCCGGCCCGCGCGCTGGCCCGCACCGACATTCCCGGGGACGGCGTCGACGGACGGCTGGTCGTCCTCGTCGACGACGTGCTCTTCTCCGGCCGGACGATCCGCGCCGCCCTCGACGCCCTCGGCGACATCGGCCGCCCGCGCGCCGTCCAGCTCGCGGTCCTCGTCGACCGCGGCCACCGCGAGCTGCCGATCCGCGCCGACTACGTCGGCAAGAACCTCCCCACCTCCCTGCGCGAGACGGTCAAGGTCCAGCTCGCGGAGGAGGACGGCCGCGACACCGTGCTGCTCGGCCTCCAGCGGCCCGCCGCGCCCGGCGAGCGGTAGCGGCCCGCTCCGTACGCCGTTCCACCCCGTACGGCTGCCTCAGCGCGCCCGCACGCCCGCACACCCCACCACATCCGGAGCGCTCTTTCCGATGCTGCGTCTTCCCGGGGCGAACCCCCGCACACCCGGCCACCTGATCTCCGCCGCCGATCTCAGCCGCGACGACGCCGTGCTGATCCTCGACACCGCCGAGGAGATGGCCCGGGTCGCCGACCGGCCCATCAAGAAACTGCCGACCCTGCGCGGCCGTACCGTCGTCAACCTCTTCTTCGAGGACTCGACCCGCACCAGGATCTCCTTCGAGGCCGCCGCCAAGCGCCTCTCCGCCGATGTGATCAACTTTTCGGCCAAGGGCTCGTCCGTCTCCAAGGGCGAATCGCTCAAGGACACCGCGCTCACCCTGGAGGCGATGGGCGCCGACGCCGTCGTCATCCGGCACGGCGCCTCCGGCGCCCCGTACCGCCTCGCCACCTCCGGCTGGATCGACGGCGCGGTCGTCAACGCGGGCGACGGCACCCACGAACACCCGACCCAGGCCCTCCTCGACGCCTTCACGCTGCGCCGCAGGCTGGTCGGCGCGGACGAGGGGATCGGCCGCGACCTGGCCGGGCGGCGGGTCACGATCGTCGGCGACGTGCTGCACAGCCGCGTCGCCCGCTCCAACGTCCTGCTGCTCCACACGCTCGGCGCCCACGTCACGGTCGTCGCGCCGCCCACCCTCGTACCCATCGGCGTCGAGCACTGGCCCTGCGAGGTCAGCTACGACCTGGACCGGGTGCTGCCCGCCTCCGACGCCGTGATGATGCTGCGGGTGCAGCGCGAGCGGATGAACGCCGCCTTCTTCCCGACCGAGCGCGAGTACTCCCGGCGCTACGGCCTCAACGGCGAGCGGATGCGCCGGATGCCCGGCGACTCCGTCGTCATGCACCCCGGGCCGATGAACCGGGGCATGGAGATCACCGCCGAGGTCGCCGACTCCGACCGCTGCACGGCCGTGGAGCAGGTCGCCAACGGCGTCTCCATCCGGATGGCCGTGCTCTACCTGCTGCTGGGCGGCAACGAGCCCGCCGTCACCACGTCCCGCACCTCACCCGAGACGTCCCGCCCGTCACCCGAGGAGAACAAGTAACCATGAGCAAGATCCTGATCCGGGGCGCGAAGGTGCTCGGCGGCGACGTCCAGGACGTACTGATCGACGGCGAGGCCATCGAGGCCGTGGGCACCGGCCTGGACGCCGGTGACGCCACCGTCGTGGAGGCCGCGGGGCAGATCCTCCTGCCCGGCCTGGTCGACCTCCACACACACCTCCGGGAGCCCGGCCGCGAGGACTCCGAGACCGTCCTGACCGGCACGAAGGCCGCCGCCGTCGGCGGCTTCACCGCCGTCCACGCCATGGCCAACACCTTCCCCGTCGCCGACACGGCCGGCGTCGTCGAGCAGGTCTGGCGGCTCGGCAGGGAGTCCGGCTACTGCGACGTGCAGCCCGTCGGCGCCGTCACCGTCGGCCTGGAGGGCAAGCACCTCGCCGAGCTGGGCGCCATGCACGACTCCGCCGCGGGCGTCCGGGTCTTCTCCGACGACGGCAAGTGCGTCGACGACGCGGTGATCATGCGCAGGGCGCTGGAGTACGTGAAGGCGTTCGACGGCGTCATCGCCCAGCACGCCCAGGAGCCGCGGCTCACCGAGGGCGCCCAGATGAACGAGGGCGTCGTCTCCGCCGAGCTGGGGCTCGGCGGCTGGCCCGCCGTCGCCGAGGAGTCGGTCATCGCGCGCGACGTGCTGCTCGCCGCGCACGTCGGCTCCCGCGTGCACATCTGCCACCTCTCCACCGCCGGCTCGGTCGAGCTGGTCCGCTGGGCGAAGTCCAAGGGGTGGAACGTCACCGCCGAGGTCACCCCGCACCACCTCCTCCTCACCGACGAACTCGTACGGTCGTACAACCCCGTCTACAAGGTGAACCCGCCGCTGCGCACCGAGGCCGACGTCCTCGCCCTGCGCGCGGCGCTCGCCGACGGCACGATCGACTGCGTCGCCACCGACCACGCGCCCCACCCGCACGAGGACAAGGACTGCGAGTGGGCGGCGGCGGCCATGGGCATGGTCGGCCTGGAGACCGCCCTGTCGGTGGTCCAGGAGACGATGGTCGACACCGGACTGCTGGACTGGGCGGGCGTCGCCGACCGGATGTCGTTCCGTCCCGCGCGCATCGGCCGCCTCGAAGGCCACGGCCGGCCCGTCTCGGCAGGCGAGCCCGCCAACCTCACCCTGGTCGATCCGGCATACCGTGGAGCAGTGGACCCCGCGGGCTTCGCCTCCCGCAGCCGTAACACCCCCTACGAGGGGCGTGAGCTGCCGGGACGTGTGACCCACACCTTCCTGCGGGGCCGTGCCACGGTCGTCGACGGGAATCTGGCGTGACAACTGCGAACCTTCTGCTTCCACTGGCCGCCGAACAGAAATCGGCGGACGTGACCGACTGGGCCGCCCGGATCGGCTGGGTGGCCGGTCTGCTGCTCTTCGTCGCCCTCGTGTACTGGCTGATGCGCCAGGGCTGGAAGTGGCGCGGCAGCCTCCAGTCGGACCTGCCCGAGCTGCCGGCGGCGCCGGACGACCCCGGCGAGGCCGGACTGACGATGACGGGCCGCTACCACGGCTCCACGACCGCCGGGCAGTGGCTCGACCGGATCGTGGCGCACGGCCTCGGCGCCCGCAGCCGCGTGGAGCTGACGCTCACCGACGCGGGCCTCGACGTCGTACGCCCCGGCGCGCGGGACTTCTTCGTACCGGCTGAGCGGCTGCGCGAGGCCCGGCTCGACAAGGGCATCGCGGGCAAGGTCCTCGCCGAGGGCGGGCTGCTGATCGTCACCTGGGAGCACGGGGACCGGCTGATCGACTCCGGCTTCCGCTCCGACCGGTCCGCCGAGCACGCCGCCTGGGTCGACGCCCTGAACTCCATGAACAAATCCATCACGACACACCGCACCAGCACTACGGAAGGCCCCGCACGATGACCACCTCCATCCGGGGAACCGCCCGCGCGAAGGCGTCTCCCGCCGTACTCGTCCTGGAGGACGGCCGCAGCTTCCGCGGCCGTGCCTACGGGGCCGTGGGGGAGACCTTCGGCGAGGCCGTCTTCTCCACCGGCATGACCGGCTACCAGGAAACCCTCACCGACCCGTCGTACCACCGTCAGGTCGTCGTGATGACCGCCCCGCACATCGGCAACACCGGCGTGAACGACGAGGACCCCGAGTCCCGGCGGATCTGGGTCTCCGGCTACGTCGTACGGGACCCCGCGCGCACCCCGTCCAACTGGCGCTCGCGCCGCTCCCTCGACGACGAGCTGGTCGCCCAGGGCGTCGTCGGCATCAGCGGCGTCGACACCCGCGCCCTCACCCGCCACCTGCGCGAACGCGGCGCCATGCGCGTCGGCATCTTCTCCGGGGAGTCCCTGGCCGACGAGGCGACACTGCTCGCCCGGGTCCGGCAGGCCCCGGAGATGACCGGCGCCGACCTCTCCGCCGAGGTCGCCACGGAGCAGCCGTACGTCGTCCCCGCGATCGGCGAGAAGCGCTTCACCGTCGCCGCGCTCGACCTCGGCATCAAGGGCATGACCCCGCACCGGATGGCCCAGCGCGGCATCGAGGTGCACGTCCTGCCCGCCACCGCCACGCTGGACGAGGTGTACGCGACCGCGCCCGACGGGGTCTTCCTCTCCAACGGGCCCGGCGACCCCGCCACCGCGGACCTCACCGTCGTCCGGGGCGTGCTGGAGCGCGGCACGCCGCTCTTCGGCATCTGCTTCGGCAACCAGCTCCTCGGCCGCGCGCTCGGCTTCGGCACGTACAAGCTGAAGTACGGGCACCGGGGCATCAACCAGCCCGTCCAGGACCGTACGACCGGCAAGGTCGAGGTCACCGCGCACAACCACGGGTTCGCCGTCGACGCCCCGCTCGACCAGGTCACCGACACCCCCTACGGCCGCGCCGAGGTCTCCCACGTCTGTCTCAACGACAACGTGGTCGAAGGGCTCAGGCTCCTCGACCGGCCGGTCTTCAGCGTCCAGTACCACCCCGAGGCGGCCGCCGGCCCGCACGACGCCGCGTACCTCTTCGACCGCTTCACGTCTTTGATGAACACAGCCCTGATGGAGGACCAGCGTGCCTAAGCGCACCGATATCCAGTCCGTCCTGGTCATCGGTTCAGGACCGATCGTCATCGGCCAGGCCGCTGAATTCGACTACTCCGGTACCCAGGCGTGCCGCGTCCTCAGGTCCGAGGGCCTGCGCGTCATCCTGGTCAACTCCAACCCCGCCACGATCATGACGGACCCGGAGATCGCCGACGCCACGTACGTCGAGCCGATCACCCCCGAGTACGTCGAGAAGATCATCGCGAAGGAGCGCCCCGACGCGCTGCTGCCCACCCTCGGCGGCCAGACCGCGCTGAACACCGCGATCTCGCTGCACGACGCGGGCACCCTCGACAAGTACGGCGTCGAGCTGATCGGCGCCAACGTCGAGGCCATCAACAAGGGCGAGGACCGCGACCTCTTCAAGGGCGTCGTCAGGGCCGTCCACGAGAAGATCGGCCACGGCGAGTCCGCCCGCTCGGTCATCTGCCACACCATGGACGACGTCCTCGCCGGCGTCGACACGCTCGGCGGCTACCCCGTCGTCGTCCGCCCCTCCTTCACCATGGGCGGCGCCGGCTCCGGCTTCGCCCACACCGAGGAGGACCTGCGCCGGATCGCCGGACAGGGCCTGATGCTCTCGCCGACCACCGAGGTGCTCCTGGAGGAGTCCATCCTCGGCTGGAAGGAGTACGAGCTGGAGCTGATGCGCGACAAGCACGACAACGTCGTGGTCGTCTGCTCCATCGAGAACTTCGACCCGATGGGCGTGCACACCGGCGACTCGATCACCGTCGCGCCCGCGATGACGCTCACCGACCGCGAGTACCAGATCCTGCGGGACGTCGGCATCGCCGTGATCCGCGAGGTCGGCGTCGACACCGGCGGCTGCAACATCCAGTTCGCGATCAACCCGGACGACGGCCGCGTCATCGTCATCGAGATGAACCCGCGCGTCTCCCGCTCCTCCGCGCTCGCCTCCAAGGCCACCGGCTTCCCGATCGCCAAGATCGCCGCCCGGCTCGCCGTCGGCTACACGCTGGACGAGATCCCCAACGACATCACCGAGAAGACCCCGGCGTCCTTCGAGCCCACGCTCGACTACGTCGTCGTCAAGGTGCCCCGGTTCGCCTTCGAGAAGTTCCCGGCCGCCGACGCGAGCCTCACCACCACCATGAAGTCCGTCGGCGAGGCCATGGCCATCGGCCGCAACTTCACCGAGGCCCTCCAGAAGGCGCTGCGCTCGCTGGAGAAGGCCGGTAGCCAGTTCTCCTTCGCGGGCGCCCCCGGCGACCGTACGGAGCTGCTGAAGACCGCGGGCGTCCCCACCGACGGCCGGATCAACACCGTCATGCGGGCCATCAGGGCCGGAGCCACCCCCGAGGAGGTCTTCGACGCCACGAAGATCGACCCGTGGTTCGTCGACCAGCTGTTCCTGATCAAGGAGTACGCGGACGAGCTGGCCGCCGCCGAACGGCTCGACCCCGACCTGCTCGCCGAGGCCAAACGGCACGGCTTCTCCGACGCCCAGATCGCCGAGATCCGCGGGCTGCGCGAGGACGTCGTACGCGAGGTCAGGCACGCCCTCGGCGTCCGCCCCGTCTACAAGACGGTCGACACCTGCGCCGCCGAGTTCGCCGCGAACACCCCGTACTTCTACTCCTCGTACGACGAGGAGAGCGAGGTCGCGCCCCGGGAGAAGCCCGCCGTGATCATCCTCGGCTCCGGTCCCAACCGGATCGGCCAGGGTATCGAGTTCGACTACTCCTGCGTCCACGCCTCCTTCGCGCTGAGCGACGCCGGGTACGAGACCATCATGGTCAACTGCAACCCGGAGACCGTCTCCACCGACTACGACACCTCCGACCGGCTCTACTTCGAGCCGCTCACCCTGGAGGACGTCCTGGAGATCGTGCACGCCGAGACCCTGGCAGGGCCGATCGCGGGCGTCATCGTCCAGCTCGGCGGCCAGACCCCGCTGGGCCTCGCCCAGGCCCTCAAGGACAACGGCGTACCCGTCGTCGGCACCCCGCCCGAGGCGATCCACGCAGCCGAGGACCGGGGCGCCTTCGGCCGGGTCCTCGCCGAGGCCGGACTGCCCGCGCCCAAGCACGGCACCGCCACCACCTTCGCCGAGGCCAAGGCGATCGCGGACGAGATCGGCTACCCGGTCCTGGTCCGGCCTTCGTACGTCCTCGGCGGACGCGGCATGGAGATCGTGTACGACGAGACCCGGCTCTCCTCGTACATCGCCGAGTCCACGGAGATCAGCCCCACCCGGCCGGTCCTCGTGGACCGGTTCCTCGACGACGCCATCGAGATCGACGTGGACGCGCTCTACGACGGTACGGAGCTGTACCTCGGCGGCGTCATGGAGCACATCGAGGAGGCCGGCATCCACTCCGGCGACTCGGCGTGCGCCCTGCCGCCCATCACGCTCGGCGGCTTCGACATCAAGCGGCTGCGCGCCTCCACGGAAGCGATCGCCAAGGGGGTGGGCGTACGCGGGCTGATCAACATCCAGTTCGCGATGGCCGGCGACATCCTCTACGTCCTGGAGGCCAACCCGCGCGCCTCCCGTACCGTCCCCTTCACCTCGAAGGCGACCGCCGTACCGCTCGCGAAGGCCGCCGCCCGCATCTCGCTCGGCGCGACCGTCGCCGAGCTGCGTGCGGAAGGGCTGCTGCCCGCGCAGGGCGACGGCGGCACGCTGCCGCTCGACGCGCCGATCTCCGTCAAGGAGGCCGTGATGCCGTGGTCGCGGTTCCGCGACATCCACGGACGCGGCGTCGACACCGTCCTCGGCCCGGAGATGCGCTCCACCGGCGAGGTCATGGGCATCGACTCCGCCTTCGGCACGGCGTACGCCAAGTCGCAGGCCGGGGCGTACGGCCCGCTGCCCGTCAAGGGCCGCGCCTTCATCTCCGTCGCCAACCGCGACAAGCGCTCGATGATCTTCCCGGCGCGCGAGCTGGTCGCCCACGGCTTCGAGCTGCTGGCCACCTCGGGCACCGCCGAGGTCCTCAAGCGCAACGGCATCAAGGCGACCGTCGTACGCAAGCAGTTCGAGGGCGAGGGCCCGGACGGCGAGAAGACCATCGTCCAGATCATCCACGAGGGCGGCGTCGACCTCATCGTCAACACCCCGTACGGCACCGGCGGCCGGCTCGACGGCTACGACATCCGTACGGCGGCCGTCGCGCGCGGCGTCCCCTGCCTCACCACGGTCCAGGCGCTGGCCGCAGCCGTCCAGGGCATCGACGCCCTCAAGCACGGCGAGGTCGGCGTCCGCTCCCTCCAGGAGCACGCGCAGCACCTCACCGCGGCGCGCGAGGACTGAACCCCATGAACATCGCGGACACCACGAACACCGTGTACCGGATCCTCTTCCGGCTGGTCTTCCGGCGGATGGACCCCGAACAGGCGCACCACCTGGCCTTCCGCTGGATCCGGCTCGCCGCCCGGGTCCCCGTGCTGCGCACCTTCGCCGCCGCCGCGCTCGCCCCCCGCTTCGAGGAGCTGCGCACGGAGGCGTTCGGGCTGCGCATGCACGGCCCCTTCGGGCTCGCGGCGGGGTTCGACAAGAACGCCGTGGGCATCGACGGCCTGGCCATGGCCGGCTTCGACCACGTCGAGATCGGCACCGTCACCGGCGAGCCGCAGTCCGGCAACCCGAGACAGCGGCTCTTCCGCCTCGTCCCCGACCGCGCGCTGATCAACCGCATGGGCTTCAACAACGAGGGCTCCGCCGCCGTGGCGGAGCGCCTCGCCGCCCGTACGGCCCGTGGGCCCGTCTTCAGGACGACCGTCGGCGTCAACATCGGCAAGACCAAGGTGGTCCCCGAGAATGAGGCCGTCGCCGACTACGTGCTCTCCACGGAGCGGCTGGCCCGCCACGCCGACTACCTCGTGGTCAACGTCAGCTCGCCCAACACCCCCGGGCTGCGCAGCCTCCAGGCCGTCGACCAGCTCAGGCCGCTGCTCACCGCCGTACGCGAGGCCGCCGACCGCACCGTCACCCGGCGCCGCGTCCCGCTCCTGGTCAAGATCGCGCCCGACCTCGCGGACGAGGACGTCGACGCCGTCGCCGACCTGGCCGTGGAACTGGGTCTGGACGGCATCATCGCCACCAACACCACCATCGCCCGCGAGAGCCTCGGCCTCACGTCGGCGCCCGCCCTGACCGCCGAGACCGGCGGACTGTCCGGCGCACCGCTCAAGGAGCGCTCGCTGGAGGTGCTGAGCCGCCTGTACGCGCGTGTGGGCGACCGGATCACCCTGGTGGGCGTCGGGGGCGTGGAGGACGCCGAGGACGCCTGGCAGCGCATTCTGGCCGGTGCCACGCTCGTCCAGGGGTACAGCGCGTTCATCTACCGGGGTCCGTTCTGGAGTCGCGAGATCCACCAGGGGCTCGCGGCCCGGCTCGCGCTCTCCCCGTACGCCACCCTCGCCGAGGCCGTCGGCGCGTCCACCCGGGACGCCCGGAGCCGGAAGAAGGCCGACGCATGACCGCTCCGACTCCTCCGGGGTTTCCCCGCCCCGTGGTCCCCTTCGGCGCGCGGCTGCGGCAGGCGATGGACAGCCGCGGACCGCTCTGCGTGGGCATCGACCCGCACGCCTCGCTCCTCACCGACTGGGGGCTCGACGACGACGTCGCGGGCCTGGAGCGGTTCACCCGTACGACGGTGGAGGCGCTGGCCGACCGGGTCGCCGTACTCAAGCCGCAGTCGGCGTTCTTCGAGCGCTTCGGCTCGCGCGGCGTCGCCGTCCTGGAGAAGGCCGTCGCGGAGGCGCGGGCGGCCGGGGCGCTGGTCCTGATGGACGCCAAGCGCGGCGACATCGGCTCCACGATGGGCGCGTACGCGGAGACCTACCTGGACCCGGCCTCGCCGCTCTTCTCGGACGCGGTGACGCTCTCCCCGTACCTCGGCTTCGGCTCGCTGCGCCCGGCGCTGGACGCGGCCTCGGCGGCCGGCTGCGGGGTCTTCGTCCTCGCGCTGACCTCCAACCCGGAGGGCGCCGAGGTGCAGCGCGCCACCGCCGCCGACGGCCGAACGCTCGCCCGGCTCATGCTCGACCACATGGCCGCCGAGAACGCGGGCGCGACGCCCCTCGGTTCGGTCGGCGCGGTCGTGGGGGCCACCCTCGGGGACCTCGGGGACGCGGTGGACCTCGCGATCAACGGACCGCTGCTGGCCCCCGGGATCGGCGCGCAGGGCGCGACGCCCGCCGATCTGCCCGGCGTCTTCGGCGCGGCGGTCGGGAACGTCGTACCCAGCGTCAGCCGGGGTGTTCTGCGTCACGGTCCCGACGCCGCGGCCCTGCGGAGCGCCGCGGACCGCTTCGCGGACGAGGTGAGAACGGCTGTCGGCGGTGGCACGGCCGGCAGGTGACGGAGGCAATGAGCGGCTTCCTGTCCAAAAAGTTGGGCAAAATGACCAAAATGTCACCCCTGATCGATGCTGACCAGGACTTTTCGTCTGTTCTCGCTGACTCGGACGGACTTGGCCGCTAGTCTCCGTCGAGAGTCAACGCGCAGTTCGTTGCCCGTTGCTCGCCTGGTGTGGGGCGATTAGGTTCCTCACCGGTCCGTATCCGACAGTTCGACATCCGAGGTGACGCAGGCGTGGCTCTTCCGCCCCTTACCCCTGAACAGCGCGCAGCCGCGCTCGAGAAGGCCGCCGCGGCTCGCCGGGAGCGGGCCGAGGTCAAGAATCGACTCAAGCATTCCGGCGCTTCGCTCCATGACGTGATCAAGCAGGGTCAGGAGAACGACGTCATCGGGAAGATGAAGGTCTCCGCCCTCCTTGAGTCGCTGCCCGGCGTGGGCAAGGTCCGTGCCAAGCAGCTCATGGAGCGGCTCGGGATTTCCGAGAGCCGCCGCGTGCGAGGTCTTGGCTCCAATCAGATCGCGTCCCTGGAGCGCGAGTTCGGCGGTGGCGGCGCCTGACGTTTCCGGGCACCCCCGGGAACCTGGATAATCGCCGCATGGCAGCAGACGTACGACCGCGGCTGACCGTGCTCTCCGGCCCCTCCGGGGTCGGCAAGAGCACGGTCGTCGCCCATATGCGCAAGGTCCACCCCGAGGTATGGCTCTCGGTGTCGGCCACCACGAGAAAGCCGCGCCCCGGTGAGCGCCACGGGGTCCAGTACTTCTTCGTCACCGACGACGAGTTCGACAAGTCGGTGGCCAACGGCGAACTGCTGGAATGGGCGGAGTTCGCGGGCAACCGGTACGGGACCCCCCGGCAGGCGGTCCTGGACCGGCTGGCCGCGGGTGAGCCCGTACTCCTGGAGATCGACCTCCAGGGCGCCCGGCAGGTCAAGGAGTCGTTGCCGGACTCCCGGCTGGTCTTCCTGGCCCCGCCGAGCTGGGACGAGCTGGTGCGCCGGCTCACCGGTCGGGGCACGGAGTCGGCCGAGGTGATCGAGCGCAGGCTGGCCGCCGCGAGGGTGGAACTGGCCGCCGAGGCGGAGTTCGACACGACCCTGGTCAACACCTCGGTCGAGGACGTCGCACGCGAGCTGCTAGCCTTGATGGCAGTTGCATGATCTTTTGTGTGCTTTCCTCGTGGACCGCCCGGTACGCCGGGGCGGCGAATATTCGCCGGACCACGAGAAATCCCCGGTCCATGGGGTGTGACAGCACACGAACCCCTGTTTTTCCCTGAATTTTCTTCGGAAGGCAAGAGAGTGTCCTCTTCCATCACCACGCCCGAGGGCATCATCAACCCGCCGATCGATGAGCTGCTCGAGGCCACGGACTCGAAGTACAGCCTCGTGATCTACGCGGCCAAGCGCGCGCGCCAGATCAACGCGTACTACTCGCAGCTCGGTGAGGGCCTGCTGGAGTACGTCGGTCCGCTGGTGGACACCCACGTCCACGAGAAGCCGCTCTCGATCGCCCTGCGCGAGATCAACGCGGGTCTGCTGACCTCCGAGGCCATCGAGGGCCCGGCCCAGTAGGCGCCCCACGGCACACGCTTTCTCACCACAGGCCCGGCAGCGCGACTGCCGGGCCTGTGGTGTGTCATGGGAGCTGTCACGATCGTGCGGGGCATTCGGCTCGGTCACTTACGGCCGGGCTGTGGACAGCGGAGGGGAGAGACACGGTGGAGAAGCCGAAGGTCGTTCTGGGGGTCGCCGGGGGGATCGCCGCGTACAAGGCGTGCGAGCTGTTGCGCGGGCTGACCGAATCGGGCCACGACGTACGGGTCGTACCGACCGGATCCGCGCTCCACTTCGTCGGGGCGGCGACCTGGTCGGCGCTCTCGGGCCATCCCGTCTCCACCGAGGTCTGGTCCGACGTCCACGAGGTGCCCCACGTACGGATCGGCCAGAGCGCCGACCTGGTCGTCGTCGCCCCGGCCACCGCCGACCTGCTCGCCAAGGCGGCGCACGGCCTCGCGGACGACCTGCTGACCAACACGCTCCTCACGGCCCGCTGTCCGGTCGTCTTCGCGCCCGCCATGCACACCGAGATGTGGGAGCACCCCGCCACCCAGGAGAACGTGGCGACCCTGCGGGCCAGGGGCGCCGTCGTCGTCGAACCCGCCGTGGGCCGCCTCACCGGCGTCGACACCGGCAAGGGGCGGCTGCCGGACCCGGGCGAGATCTTCGAGCTGTGCCGCCGGATCCTGGCCCGTGGCGTGCCCGCGCCCGACCTGGCGGGACACCATGTGCTGATCAGCGCCGGGGGGACGCGTGAACCGCTCGACCCGGTCCGCTACCTGGGCAACCGCTCCTCGGGCAAGCAGGGGTACGCCCTGGCCCGTACGGCCGTGGCCAGGGGCGCCAGGGTCACGCTCGTCGAGGCGAACACGGGGCTGCCGGACCCGGCGGGCGTCGACATGGTCCACGTCGGTACGGCGCTCCAGCTCCGCGAGGCCGTGCTGAAGGCCGCCGCCGAGGCCGACGCGGTGGTCATGGCGGCGGCCGTGGCCGATTTCCGCCCCGCCGTCCAGGCCGAGGGCAAGATCAAGAAGAAGGACGGCGAGGAGCCCGCGCCGGTCGCCCTCGTCCGCAACCCGGACATCCTCGCCGAGCTGGCCGCCACGCGCGCCCGCCCCGGACAGGTGGTCGTCGGCTTCGCGGCGGAGACGGACGACGTCCTGGAGAACGGCCGGCGCAAGCTGCGGCGCAAGGGGTGCGACCTCCTCGTCGTCAACGAGGTCGGGGAGCACAAGGTGTTCGGGACGGAGGAGAACGAGGCGGTCGTCCTCGCGGCGGACGGCACCGAGACGCCCGTACCGTACGGCCCGAAAGAAGCCCTGGCGGACGTGGTCTGGGATCTGGTGGCGCCCCGGGTGGTGTCCGGATGACGACGGTGGGGGCCGCGGGCTTCGCCGGACCTCCGGCCGTATGAATTCTTCATTGCGCCCACTTTTCTCCCCTATGCCGTTTCTGTGCCCTTCGTCGCATCTCTCTCAGGGCTCTGGCCAGGGGCGATCACGGTGGCGCATAATGCGACACCGCGAGCCCGGGGGCTCCCACAGATCGAGACACTTGCCCCCGTGGCCCGATTCGACCGATAAAGTGGTCGAGGAACGTCGCGGGGCGTGCAGCGCCCCGTGCGATCCGCCAATGATCAGCCAGCAGCCGCTGCAACCTCAGGGAGCGATGTGTCCCGCCGTCTCTTCACCTCGGAGTCAGTGACCGAAGGTCACCCCGACAAGATCGCTGACCAGATCAGCGACACCATTCTTGACGCGCTCCTCCAGGAGGACCCGTCCTCCCGGGTCGCCGTGGAGACCTTGATCACCACCGGTCTGGTGCATGTCGCCGGCGAGGTGACCACCAAGGCCTACGCGCCGATCGCCCAGCTCGTGCGGAACAAGATCCTGGAGATCGGCTACGACTCGTCGAAGAAGGGCTTCGACGGCGCCTCCTGCGGCGTCTCGGTGTCCATCGGCGCGCAGTCTCCCGACATCGCACAGGGCGTCGACACGGCGTACGAGAAGCGGGTCGAGGGCGATGAGGACGAGCTGGACAAGCAGGGCGCCGGCGACCAGGGCCTGATGTTCGGCTACGCCTGCGACGAGACCCCCGAGCTGATGCCGCTCCCGATCCACCTCGCGCACCGGCTCTCGCGCCGCCTCTCCGAGGTCCGCAAGAACGGGACCATCCCGTACCTGCGCCCCGACGGCAAGACCCAGGTGACCATCGAGTACGACGGCGACAAGGCCGTACGCCTCGACACGGTCGTCGTCTCCTCGCAGCACGCCTCCGACATCGACCTGGACTCGCTGCTCGCCCCCGACGTCCGCGAGTTCGTCGTCGAGCACGTGCTCAAGGGTCTGGTCGACGACGGCATCAAGCTCGACACCGACGGCTACCGCCTCCTGGTCAACCCGACCGGACGCTTCGAGATCGGCGGCCCGATGGGCGACGCCGGCCTCACCGGCCGCAAGATCATCATCGACACGTACGGCGGCATGGCCCGCCACGGCGGCGGCGCCTTCTCCGGCAAGGACCCGTCGAAGGTCGACCGCTCCGCCGCGTACGCGATGCGCTGGGTCGCCAAGAACGTCGTGGCGGCCGGCCTCGCCGCACGCTGCGAGGTCCAGGTCGCGTACGCGATCGGCAAGGCCGAGCCGGTCGGCCTCTTCGTCGAGACCTTCGGCACGGCCACGGTCGAACCCGAGAAGATCGAGCAGGCCATTGGCCAGGTCTTCGACCTCCGCCCGGCCGCGATCATCCGCGACCTCGACCTGCTGCGCCCGATCTACGCCCAGACGGCGGCGTACGGCCACTTCGGCCGCGAGCTGCCGGAATTCACCTGGGAGCGCACGGACCGCGTGGACGCGCTGCGCGAGGCCGCGGGCGTCTGAGCCGCCTGCCGCATTCCTGAGTGAGGCCCCGGACACCGTTGACGCGGTGTCCGGGGCCTCACTGTCGGTGGGCGCGGCGGGTGGCGGTGGGCACGGCGGACGGATCTCCGCGGGTGCGGAGCTGTCAGTGGCGTCTGGTAGGTATGAAGCTGTGAGCAGCGACGACGAGCGGCCCGACGATCCCGCCGGTGGTGGGCCCGAGCAGCTTGCGCTCATTCGGGAGAGTGTGCGGAAGGCGAAGGTGCCGCGGGCCAAGCCGCGGACGTGGCGGGGGGCCGCGCTGGCCGGGGGGTTGCCGGTGGCGCGGGTGGTGGTGAACAAGGGGGTGCTCCATCTCGACCAGTTCTTCGACTACGCCGTGCCCGAGGAGCTGGACGAGGCCGCGCAGCCCGGGGTGCGGGTACGGGTGCGGTTCGGGGCCGGGGCGCATCAGGTGCGGGGCGGGCGACGTGAGGGCGGGCGGCTGATCGACGGGTTCGTGGTCGAGCGGCGCGCCGAGTCGGACTACGCGGGACCGCTCGCCGCGCTGGCGGGTGTCGTGTCCACCGAGCCCGTGCTCAGCGCCGAGCTGCTGGGGCTGGCCAGGGCCGTCGCCGACCGGTACGCGGGGAGCCTCGCCGACGTGCTGCAGCTCGCCGTGCCGCCGCGGAACGCGCGGGCGGAGGCGAAGCCGTCGCCCGAGCCGCCGCCGCCGCCCGCCGCGCCGGAGCCGGGGAGCTGGGAGCGGTATGTGAACGGGCCCGCGTTCCTCGGCGCGCTCGCCGGGGGCGGTGCGCCGCGCGCCGTGTGGACCGCGCTGCCCGGGCCGCGCTGGGCGGAGGAGCTGGCGCGGGCCGTCGCCGCGACGCTCGCCTCCGGGCGTGGCGCGCTCGTCGTCGTACCGGACGGGCGGGTCGCCGGGCGGGTCGACGCGGCGCTCACCGCGCTGCTGGGCGAGGGGCGGCACGCGCTCCTCACGGCGGAGGCGGGGCCCGAGAAGCGCTACCGGGAGTGGCTGGCGGTACGGCGCGGCGCGGTACGGGCGGTCGTCGGGACGCGCGCGGCCATGTTCGCGCCCGTCCGTGACCTGGGACTGGTCGCCATCTGGGACGACGGTGACTCCAGCCACAGTGAGCAGCACGCCCCCCAGCCGCACGCCCGCGAGGTGCTGCTGCTGCGCGCCGCGCACGACAAGTGCGGCTTTCTGCTGGGCAGTACGGCGTGCACGGTCGAGGCGGCCCAACTCGTCGGCACGGGCTGGGCGCTGCCGCTGGCGGCCGAGCGGGAGCAGGTGCGTCACGCCGCCCCTCTGGTGCGCACGATCGGAGACGGCGAGCTGGCGCGCGACGAGGCGGCGAGGACGGCCCGGCTGCCCAGCCTCGCCTGGCAGGCCGTCAGGGAGGGGCTGAAGAGCGGCCCGGTGCTGGTGCAGGTGCCCCGGCGCGGCTATGCGCCCCGGCTGGCCTGCGAGCTGTGCCGTACACCGGCCCGGTGTCGGCACTGCGCGGGGCCGCTGGAGGCCCCGCGCGAGCGGGAGCTGCACTGCGGCTGGTGCGGGCGCGAGGAGCCCGGCTGGCACTGCGCGGCCTGCGGAAGCCCCCGGCTGCGCGCGCAGATCGTGGGGGCGCGGCGTACGGCGGAGGAGCTGGGCCGGGCGTTCCCGGCCGTCCCGGTCCGTACGTCGGGACGCGACCACGTGCTCGATTCCGTGCCGGGGCGCCCCGCGCTCGTGGTCAGCACGCCGGGCGCCGAGCCGGTCGCGGAGGGCGGTTACGCGGCGGCGCTGCTGCTCGACGGCTGGGCGATGCTCGGCCGCCCCGATCTGCGGGCGGGCGAGGAGGCGCTGCGCCGCTGGACGCAGGCGGCGTCCCTGGTCCGGGGGCAGGGCGAGGGCGGCACGGTGGTCGTGGTCGCGGAGCCGACGCTCCGTCCGGTGCAGGCGCTGGTCCGCTGGGACCCGGTGGGGCACGCGCGGCGCGAGCTGGCGGAGCGGGCCGAGCTGGGGTTCCCGCCGGTGTCGCGGATGGCCGCGGTGGTCGGCCCCACGGAGGCGGTGGGGACGTTCCTGGCCTCGGCGGAACTGCCGGGTGACGCCGAGGTACTGGGGCCCGTACCGCTGCCGCTGACCGATCCGGCCCGGCCGCGCAGACCGGGCGATCCGCCGCCGGGGGAGCGCTGGGAGCGTGCTCTGCTGCGGGTGCCGCCGGGCAGCGGCGCCGCGCTGGCCCGGGCGCTGAAAGCGGCGCAGGCGGCGCGGACGTCCCGGGGCGGCGGCGATCCCGTACGGATCAGGATCGATCCGCCCGACATCGGGTGAGCGAGAGTCCGTCCGGCGTGTGCCGAGCGAAGGTCCGCCCGGCTTCGGCTGAGCGAAGGGGCGTGCGCGGCGGTGCGGCCGGGCGGCTGCCGGCCGCACCGCGCTCTGCTGCCCGTACCTGCCGCGCCGCGCGGGGCGGCGCGTGGGGGTGCGGTACGGGCCGGCTCGTCGCGCCGTCGCCGGGTGACCGGTTCCGGCGCGCTGGACGGGAGAGAGAGGGGGGCGGGGGAGAGGGGGCGGGGTCAGCCGCCGCGCGGGCCGGGGAAGGCCCTGGGAAGGCTCTCCTCGCGGAGCGAGGAGACGCTCGCCGACGGCTGCGGAGGCATCGCACGGGCCGCCGGCACCGTGGGTACGGCGCCTGGTACGGCCGACAGCGCGGACCGGTTGACCCCGACGTCCTGCGCGCGGTCCGCCTCGGCCGCGCCCGGCTGCTGCGCGGCCCGCCGCGTACCGTAACGCCGGTGCACCGCCTGCTTGGTGACCCCCAGCGCCGAACCCACCGCGTCCCATGAGAACCCCAGCGAGCGGTCGAAGTCCACCGCCGCGGTCACCAGCGTCTCGACGCTGTCCCTCAGCTCCTGCGCGAGGCGCACGGTCGGGGCGGGCGCCCGGCCGTAGACGACGAAACCCGTGGAGGGCCCCGAGCGCCGTGGGCGGTAGACATTGCCCAACTGGGCGGTGAGCGTGCGCAACGCGTCCACCTGCCGCCTGACCCGCTCGATGTCCCGCACCAACAGGTGCAGACTTGCCCGGGCTTGTGCGTCGTGGGTTGCGTGGTCGGCCATGAACAAGCCTCTCGAACCGGCGTGGAAAAGGATCCGGGCCGCACCGGTGCGGCCCGCGTTGGTCAATCTCTCTTGACAACGCTTCACCGGGCGATGTGGTCACGCCACGGAGGCGTATACGCATATGCGCGGGGCGCGCAGGCCGTCGTACGCCCCCTGCGGCGCACCCCTCTAGACTGGTGCGCCGCTCACGTACCCGCTCACGTTCCCGCGAAGATGTGTACCGCCCCCGCACCCCACCGGCCCGCCGAGGCCCCGGCCTGACCGGGTGTCCGGCCGCCGGACCGGTCCCGTCCCGCCGTTCGACCACCAGTCCGAGAGGTAGTCAGCCACCGATGAAGCTCGTCTTCGCCGGCACCCCCGAGGTCGCCGTACCCGCCCTGGACGCACTCATCGCCTCGGAGCGGCACGCTGTCGTCGCCGTCGTGACCAGGCCCGACGCGCCCGCGGGGCGGGGCCGCAGACTGGTCGCCAGCCCCGTCGCCCAGCGCGCCGAGGAAGCGGGCATCGAGGTCCTCAAGCCCGCGAAGCCGCGCGACGAGGACTTCCTCGCCCGGCTGCGCGAGATCGGCCCCGACTGCTGCCCGGTCGTCGCGTACGGCGCGCTCCTGCCGAAGACCGCCCTCGGCGTGCCCGTCCACGGCTGGGTGAACCTGCACTTCTCGCTGCTGCCCGCGTGGCGCGGCGCCGCGCCCGTGCAGCACGCCGTCATGGCGGGCGACGAGATGACCGGAGCGGCCACCTTCCAGATCGAGGAGGGGCTGGACTCCGGGCCCGTGTACGGCGTGATCACCGAGCATGTGCGGCCCACCGACACCAGCGGCGACCTGCTGACCCGGCTGGCTTTCGCCGGCGCCGGGCTGCTCTCCGCGACCATGGACGGCATCGAGGACGGCTCCCTGGTCCCCGTGGCGCAGCCCGCCGACGGCATCTCCCTCGCCCCCAAGATCACCGTCGAGGGCGCGCGGGTGGAGTGGGCGGACCCGGCGCTCCGCGTCGACCGGGTCGTACGCGCCTGCACCCCCGCGCCCGGCGCCTGGACCCTCTTCCGCGGCGAACGGCTCAAGCTGGTCCAGGCCACCCCCACGCCCGACGTCACAGGACCGGCGCCCGGGGAACTCTCCGTCGGCAAGAACACCGTGCACGTCGGCACCGGCTCGCACGCCGTCGAACTCCTCTGGGTCCAGCCGCAGGGCAAGAAGCCGATGCGCGCCGCCGACTGGGCGCGCGGGGTCCGGATCGCCCCGGGCGAACGTCTGGGAACCGCCGACGTAGGCTGAGAGGGATCGACTCTTCTCACCGCGGAGCACCTTTGAACGAGCAGGCCCCCCGCCGCCCCTCCCAGCCGTACCGCCGCCCCAAGAAGGACCCCGTACGGCTTCTCGCCTTCGAGGTGCTCCGGGCCGTCGACGAGCGGGACGCCTACGCCAACCTCGTGCTGCCGCCGCTGCTCAAGAAGGCCCGCGAGAACAGCGACTTCGAGGCACGGGACGCGGCGCTCGCCACCGAGCTGGTGTACGGGACGCTGCGCCGCCAGGGCACGTACGACGCGATCATCTCGGCGTGCGTCGACCGGCCGCTGCGCGAGGTCGACCCGCCGGTGCTCGATGTGCTCGCGCTCGGCGCGCACCAGCTCCTCGGGACCCGGATCCCCACCCACGCCGCCGTCTCGGCCAGCGTGGACCTGGCCCGGGTGGTGCTCGGCGACGGGCGCGCCAAGTTCGTCAACGCCGTCCTGCGCAAGATCTCCAAGGACGACCTGGCCGCCTGGCTGGAGCGGGTCGCCCCGCCCTACGACGAGGACGCCGAGGACCATCTCGCGGTCGTCCACTCCCACCCCCGCTGGATCGTCTCGGCGCTCTGGGACGCGCTGGGCGGCGGGCGCGCCGGGATCGAGGACCTGCTCGAAGCCGACAACGAACGGCCCGAGGTGACCCTCGTCGCCCGGCCGGGACGCTCCACCACCGAAGAACTGACCGACCTCCTCGGCGCGGACACCGTGCTCCCGGGACGCTGGTCGCCGTATGCCGTACGGCTCGCCGAGGGCGGCGAACCGGGCGCCGTCGAGGCGGTACGGGACGGCAGCGCCGGCGTCCAGGACGAGGGCAGTCAGCTCGTCGCCCTGGCCGTGGCCAACGCACCGCTGGAGGGGGCCGACGCCCGCTGGCTCGACGGCTGCGCGGGCCCCGGCGGCAAGGCCGCGCTGATGGCCGCGCTCGCCGCCGGGCGCGGCGCCTTTCTGCTCGCCGCCGAGAAACAGCCGCACCGCGCCCGGCTCGTCGAACGCGCCCTCGCCGGGAATCCGGGCCCGTACCAGGTCATCGCCGCCGACGGCACCCGCCCGCCCTGGCGCCCCGGGTCCTTCGACCGCGTCCTGGTCGACGTCCCCTGCACGGGCCTGGGCGCGCTGCGCCGCAGGCCGGAGGCGCGCTGGCGGCGCCGCCCCGCCGACCTGGACGGCTTCGCGCCGCTCCAGCGCGGGCTGCTGCGCGAGGCGTTCCAGGCCGTACGCGTCGGCGGCATCGTCGGATACGCGACCTGCTCCCCGCACCTCGCGGAGACCCGGGTCGTCGTCGAGGACGTCCTGAAGGGCCGCGGCGGAGCACCGGTCGAGGCCGAGTGGGTCGACGCCAGGCCCCTGATGCCGGGCGTCCCCGCGCTGGGCGACGGACCCGACGTCCAGCTCTGGCCGCATCTGCACGGCACGGACGCCATGTATCTGGCGCTGCTGCGCCGGACCGCCTGACCCAACTGACCGCCTGACCGCCCGGCCAGTCAAACCGGTCTTTCCGTGGACCCGGAACTGTCCACAGAAACGCGAGGATTGCGCGGACTGTGCCCATTCCCGTACGGGATTGGCCCGTACCCGGGGTCGCGGGGCGGTCAGGAAGTGTCCCGGAGCATGGCAGGCTTGGCACATGGCCCAGATCAACCCCAGCATCCTGTCCGCGGATTTCGCCCGCCTCGCCGAGGAGGCGAAAGCGGTCGACGGAGCCGACTGGCTCCATGTCGATGTCATGGACAACCACTTCGTGCCCAACCTGACCCTGGGTGTGCCCGTGGTCGAAGCGCTCGCGCGGGCCACGGACACGCCGCTGGACTGCCACCTCATGATCGAGGAGCCCGACCGCTGGGCCCCGCGGTACGTCGAGGCCGGCGCGGGTTCCGTGACCTTCCACGTGGAGGCCGCGGCGGCCCCCGTACGGCTGGCGCGGGAGATCAGGGCCAAGGGGGCCAAGGCGTCGATGGCGCTGAAGCCCGCGACCCCGATCGAACCGTACGAGGACCTGCTCCCCGAACTCGACATGCTGCTGATCATGACGGTGGAGCCGGGCTTCGGCGGACAGGCGTTCCTGGACATCATGCTGCCGAAGATCCGCCGTACCCGGGAGCTGATCTCCAAGCACGGACTCGAACTGTGGCTCCAGGTCGACGGCGGGGTCTCCGCCACCACCATCGAGCGCTGTGCCGAGGCCGGTGCCGATGTCTTCGTCGCCGGGTCCGCGGTGTACGGCACGGACGATCCGGCGGCGGCGGTACGGATGCTGCGCAACCAGGCGACCGAGGCGACCGCCGCGGCCTCCTGGGCCTGCGGCCACTGAGCCACAAGAACGTGAACGGGGCCTTACGGGGCCGATCAAGGACCGCTGGATCTGACAGGATGAACAGCGAGTCCAGAGTGTGAACAAAGGTGAGGAGATCGCGGTGGCTGGTATGTCGGCGGGTCGGCCAGCCCTGCGGATGGGACCCGCGGAGCTGGTGCAGGCGGCGGCCATGGCCCGTCGCTTCTACCTGGAGGGCAAGTCCAAGATCCAGATCGCCGAGGAGTTCGGCGTCAGCCGCTTCAAGGTGGCCCGGGTCCTGGAGACCGCGCTGGAGCGCGACCTCGTACGGATCGAGATCCGCGTGCCCGCCGAACTCGACGCGGAGCGCTCCGACGCGCTGCGCGCCCGCTACGGCCTGCGCCACGCGGTCGTCGTCGAGTCCCCGGCGGAGGGCGAGGACGAGTCGCCCGACCCGGAGAACCTCGGTGAGGTCGCCGCCGATCTGCTCGGCGAACTGGTGGTCGAGGGCGACGTCCTGGGCCTCGCCTGGGGGCGCTCCACCATCCACATGGCGGCGGCGCTCGACCGGCTGCCGCCCTGCACGGTCGTCCAGCTCACCGGTGTGTACGACGCGGGCACCGCCGAGCGCGGCTCCGTCGAGGCCGTACGGCGCGCCGCCCAGGTCTCCGGTGGCGAGGCGCACCCCATCTACGCCCCGATGCTGCTGCCCGACCCGGCGACCGCCGCCGCGCTGCGCAGCCAGACCGGGATCGCGCGCGCCTTCGAGTACTTCGACAAGGTCACCGTCGCGGCCGTCTCCATCGGCTCGTGGGAGCCCGGTATCTCCACGGTCCACGACATGATCACCGAGGAGGAGCGCGCCCACTACGCCTCGCTCGGCGTCGCCGCCGAGATGTCCGCGCACCTCTTCGACGCGGAGGGCCGCAGAGTCGGCCGGGACCTGGGCGAGCGCTGCATCACCGTCGAGGCGGACCGGCTGCGCCGTATCCCGGAGGTCGTGGCGATCGCGGGCGGGCTGCGCAAGGCCGAGGCGATCGGGGCGGTACTCCGCTCGGGGCTGGTCACCAGCCTGGTCACGGACACCGCCGCTGCGGACTTCCTGCTGTCGGAGTTCACGCCCGCGCCGCATCCCGCGCTGGAGCGCGCGGACCCGGACGAGGACTGAGCCGACCGGGACCCGGACGAGGACTGAGCCGACCGGGACCCGGACGGGTACTGAGCCGACCGGGACCCGGACGAGGACTGAGCCGACCCGGACGAGGGCGGGGGCGCCGGTCCGTCCGAGGGCGAGGTCCCGATGGGCGGGGTCCCGGAGGGTCTCGGAGGATGCTTCGAAGATCACCACCGGCCCCCTGGCGGAACGTACAGAGCCGGTCGCCAGGTTCGCCATTCCGCTGCCGTATCGGTGATGATGGCGTAGGAGCCGCAGCCGGGGCCGACCGGGCCCGTCGCTCACTCCCCACCCGCCCCTCAAGCGAAACAGCAGGTGAGAGAGTCAGTATGCGTTTCCTCAATGACGTCACGCCCACGCACGACCTGACGTACGACGATGTCTTCATGGTGCCGAGCCGCTCGGCCGTGGGCTCCCGCCAGGCCGTGGACCTCTCCTCGCCGGACGGTACGGGCACCACCGTCCCGCTCGTCGTCGCGAACATGACCGCGATCGCGGGCCGCCGGATGGCCGAGACGGTGGCCCGGCGCGGCGGACTCGTCGTGATCCCGCAGGACATCCCGATCGAGGTCGTCACCGACGTCATCTCGTGGGTCAAGACGCGCCATCTCGTGCTCGACACCCCGATCGTGCTCACCCCGTTCCAGACCGTCGGCGACGCGCTCTCCCTGCTGCCCAAGCGGGCCCACGGCGCGGGCGTCGTGGTCGACGGCGACCGCAGGCCCGTCGGCATCGTCACCGACCACGACCTGTCCGGCGTCGACCGCTTCACCCAGCTCTCCGAGGTCATGTCGAAGGACCTGGTGCTGATCTCGGCCGGCCTCGACCCGGGCGAGGCGTTCCACACCCTCGACAACGCCAACCGCAAGCTCGCCCCGGCCGTCGACGCCGAGGGCCGGCTCGCCGGGGTCCTCACCCGTAAGGGCGCCCTGCGCGCGACCCTCTACACGCCCGCCACCGACGCCGCGGGCCGGCTGCGGATCGCCGCCGCGGTCGGCGTCAACGGCGATGTCGCGGGCAAGGCGGCGCAGCTCCTCGAAGCGGGCGTCGACACCCTGGTCGTCGACACCGCCCACGGCCACCAGGAGTCGATGATCGCCGCCGTCAAGGCGGTCCGCGCGCTCGACCCGAAGGTCCCGGTCGTCGCGGGCAACGTGGTCGCCGCGCAGGGCGTACGGGATCTGATCGAGGCCGGCGCGGACATCGTCAAGGTCGGGGTCGGACCCGGCGCCATGTGCACCACCCGCATGATGACCGGCGTGGGACGGCCGCAGTTCTCGGCCGTGCTGGAGTGCGCCGCCGAGGCGCGGAAGGCCGGGAAGCACGTCTGGGCCGACGGCGGGGTCAGGCACCCGCGCGATGTCGCCATGGCGCTGGCCGCCGGCGCGTCGAACGTCATGATCGGCTCCTGGTTCGCCGGTACGTACGAGTCGCCCGGGGACCTTCAGCAGTCCCCCGACGGACGGTTCTACAAGGAGTCCTTCGGCATGGCCTCCGCCCGCGCCGTACGCAACCGTACGAGCGAGGAGTCGGCGTACGACCGGGCGCGCAAGGCGCTCTTCGAGGAGGGCATCTCCACCTCGCGGATGTTCCTGGACCCGGAGCGCCCCGGCGTCGAGGACCTGATCGACTCGATCATCGCGGGCGTCCGCTCCTCGTGCACCTACGCGGGCGCGAACTCGCTGGCCGAGTTCGCGGAGAAGGCGATCGTCGGCGTCCAGAGCGCCGCCGGATACGCCGAGGGCAAGCCGCTCCACAACAGCTGGAGCTGACCGGGCCGGCTCTCCCGTACCGTTCGGTACGGGAGAGCACGGATCCGCCGCACGGAGCGCGAGAGCCAGCAGGTCCCGCAGAGCGCACACAGTGCACAGAGCGCACACAGCGCACAGAGAAATGAACCACCAGCAGTGCGACTGAACGAACTCGACGAACGCATCGTCCACGCCCTCGCCGAGGACGCCCGCCGCTCCTACGCCGACATCGGCTCCCTCGTCGGGCTCTCCGCGCCCGCCGTGAAGCGGCGCGTCGACCGGCTGCGCGCCACGGGCGCGATCACCGGCTTCACCGTACGGGTCGACCCCGCCACGCTCGGCTGGGAGACCGAGGGGTTCATCGAGATCTACTGCCGCCGCAACACCTCGCCCGACGCCATCAGGCGGGGCCTGGAGCGGCTGCCCGAGGTCGTGGCGGCCTCCACCGTGACCGGCGAGGCGGACGCCGTCGTCCAGGTCTTCGCCGCCGACATGCGCCACTTCGAGCAGGTCCTGGAGCGGATCGCGGGCGAACCGTACGTGGAGCGCACGAAGTCGGTGCTGGTCCTGTCCCCGCTGCTGCGACGCCACTCCGCAGGCCCGCCGTAGCACCGGCTCCCCACGCCGGAACGGCCCCTCACGCCGTGCGGACAACGAATCGCCGGTGGGGCGGCCGATCACGCAACGAATCGATGGTTCGTGCGCAACGGACGCGTCTTGTCCCGCCCCTCGGCCGGACCGTACCGTCGAGCTGTCCCGGCGGACTCCCGCCGGACCCCCTTCGCACCCCGCCCGAGGTCAGCCATGCCCCCGCTCCGTACAGCCCTGCTCCAGAGCTCGGGAAGGCCCGGTTCCGTCGACGGCGGTCTGCGCGTGCTCGACGAGGCCGCGGGCCGGGCCGCCGCGTCCGGGGCCGGGCTGCTCGTCTGTCCCGAGATGTTCCTGACCGGATACGCGATCGGCGACGCCGTCCCCCGGCTCGCCGAGACCGCCGAAGGCCCGGGCAGCGCGGCGGTCGCGGCGATCGCCGTACGCCACGGGCTCGCGGTGCTCTACGGCTACCCCGAGCGGGACCCCGCGCCGGGGAGCGGCGCGATCTACAACTCCGCGCAGTTGATCGGCCCCGACGGCACGCGCCTCGCGAACTACCGCAAGACCCATCTCTTCGGCTGCTTCGAGCGCACCTGGTTCACGCCGGGGGAGCGCCCCGTCGTCCAGGCCGAACTGGCCGGACTGCGGATCGGCATCATGATCTGTTACGACGTGGAGTTCCCGGAGAACGTCCGCGCCCACGCCCTCGCCGGCACCGACCTGCTGCTGGTGCCCACGGCCCAGATGCACCCGTTCCAGTTCGTCGCCGAATCGATGGTGCCGGTGCGGGCCTTCGAGAACCAGATGTACGTGGCGTACGTGAACCGGACCGGCGAGGAAGGCACGCCCGGTGAGCAGGGTTCGTTCGAGTTCGTCGGGCTGAGCTGTCTCGCGGGCCCCGACGGAGCCGTCCGGGCGCGCGCCGGGCGCGGCGAGGAACTGCTCCTGGCCGAGGTCGACGGCGCCTTGCTCGCCGCCTCCCGCGCGGCCAACCCGTATCTGAGCGACCGCCGCCCCGGCCTCTACACCTCGCTCGGCTGAGCTTCCCGAGCCCGCCGAAGCCCCCGTCCGTCCCGCCACCCCCGCGAGGAGTCCGTACCCCATGACGTCCACGGTGCCCAACGCCGTCCAGCACACCGACGCGCAACCGCCGATCACCATGGCCGGTCCCGACTTCCCCTACGCGTACGACGACTTCCTCGCCCACCCCGCCGGGCTCGGCCAGATCCCCGCGACCGAGCACGGCGCCGAGGTCGCCGTCATCGGCGGCGGGCTCTCCGGCATCGTCACCGCGTACGAGCTGATGAAGATGGGGCTCAAGCCCGTCGTGTACGAGGCGGACCGGATCGGCGGGCGGCTGCGCACGGTCGGCTTCGACGGCTGCGACCCCGCCCTGACCGCCGAGATGGGCGCGATGCGCTTCCCGCCGTCCTCCACCGCGCTGCGCCACTACATCGACCTGGTGGGTCTGGAGACCAAGCCCTTCCCCAACCCGCTGGCCCCCGGCACCCCGTCCACCGTGGTCGACCTCAAGGGCACCTCCCACTACGCGCGGACCGTCGACGAACTGCCGCCCGTCTTCCACGAGGTGATGGACGCCTGGAACACGTGTCTGGAGGAGGGCGCCGACTTCTCCGCCATGAACCGGGCGCTGCGCGAGCGCGACGTACCCCGGATCCGGGAGATCTGGGCGAAGCTGGTCGAGAAGCTCGACAACCAGACCTTCTACGGCTTCCTCTGCGACTCCCCGGCCTTCGCGTCCTTCCGGCACCGGGAGATCTTCGGCCAGGTCGGCTTCGGCACCGGCGGCTGGGACACCGATTTCCCGAACTCCATCCTGGAGATCCTGCGCGTCGTCTACACCGAGGCCGACGACCACCACCGCTCCATCGTCGGCGGCAGCCAGCAGCTCCCGCGGCGGCTCTGGGAGCGGGCGCCCGGCAAGCTCACACACTGGCCCGCCGGTACGTCACTGGCCTCGCTGCACGACGGCGCGCCGCGCCCCGCCGTGACCCGGCTGCACCGTACGGCGGGCAACCGGGTCACGGTGACGGACGCCTCGGGCCACATCCGTACGTACCGTGCCGCGGTCTTCACCGCCCAGTCCTGGCTGCTGCTCTCCAAGATCGCCTGTGACGACTCGCTCTTCCCGATCGACCACTGGACGGCGATGGAGCGCACGCACTACATGGAGTCGTCCAAGCTGTTCGTGCCGGTCGACCGGCCGTTCTGGCTGGACGAGGCGGTGGACGACCGGGGGGAGCCGACCGGGCGGGACACCATGTCGATGACGCTCACCGACCGGATGACCCGGGGCACCTATCTGCTGGACGACGGGCCCGGCCGGCCGGCCGTCATCTGTCTCTCGTACACCTGGTGCGACGACAGCCTCAAGTGGCTGCCGCTGTCGCCGCAGGAGCGGATGGAGGTGATGCTGACCTCGCTCGGCGAGATCTATCCGAAGGTCGACATCAGGAAGCACCTCATCGGCGGCCCGGTGACCGTGTCCTGGGAGAACGAGCCCTGGTTCATGGGCGCGTTCAAGGCCAACCTGCCCGGCCACTACCGCTATCAGCGGCGCCTGTTCACCCACTTCATGCAGGACCGGCTGCCCGCGGACCGGCGGGGTCTCTTCCTGGCGGGGGACGACATCTCGTGGACGGCGGGCTGGGCGGAGGGCGCGGTGCAGACCGCGCTCAACGCGGTGTGGGGCGTGATGCGTCACTTCGGCGGCGCCACGGACCCGACGAACCCCGGGCCCGGCGACCTGTTCGACGACCTCGCGCCCGTGGAACTCCCGGAGGACTGAGCACCACGTGGCCGACCGGTCACCGGTGTACGAGTTCCGGCCGCCGGTGTACGACAGGTGTCCACCGGTGGCCCGCGCCGGGGCGGAGCTTCCGCTGCGCAGCGGGGCCGAGCGCGGCTGGACCCGGGCGACCGAAGCGGGCGTACATCGGTACGGCGCCCCCTGGTCGGGGCCGCGACCCCGCTGATCCGTACCCGTACGCCCCGCCCACCCGCATAGGCTCGCGCACGCCAGGCCCGGCGCACGCCCGGCCTGGCACCGTGCGAGGGGGGATGTCCGGTGGCGGGAACAGGGGTACGGCGCTCCGTGGCGCAGCGCGAACGGGTCGAACGGCGGCGTGCCGTCCGGCATCACGCCATGGCCGTCGCGGCCTCGGCGGTGGTCGCCGTCTCCACCGTCACCGGCGTACTGACCGCCACCGCGGGAGGGGACGGGCGGGACACGGCCAGACCCGGGACGACGCGGTCGCCGGTGCTCGTGCCGCTGCCCGCGGTGCCCGCTCCGGCCGCCGCGACCTCGCTCGTACCCTCGCCCTCGCCCTCACCGCCGTCCGTGGTGCTGTCGGCGCCGCCGGGTCCCTCCCGTACGGCCGCGCCGGCCACCCCGTCGGCCGCCGTCCCGGGAAGCGGGTCCCCGGAGCGCGCCGGGCCCGTGAACGCCACGCTCCACCGGCACCCCGCGTCCCAGGTGCTCGACTGGGTCGCCGCGCACCGCGACGACCCCCGGCGTCCGCTGATCGAGTCGCGGATCGCGGCGCGGCCCGCCGCGGTCTGGTTCGCCGCGTACAACCCCGGCGCCGTCACGGGCGAGGTGCGCGCGGTGACGGCCGGGGCCGCCGAGGCCGGCCGGGTGCCCGTCCTCGTGCCGTACGCGATCCCCGACCGGGACTGCGGAGGCGCCTCGCAGGGCGGCGCGCCCGACCTCGCCGCGTACGACGGCTGGATCAGGGAGTTCGCGGCCGGGCTCGGCGGGGGAGCGTCGATCGTCGTCCTCGAACCCGACTCGGTCGCGCTCTCCGACTGCCTCGACGCGGCGGCGCGCGCCGCCCGGTACGCGTCGCTGGCCCGCGCGGCCCGTACGATCCACGCGGCCTCCCCCAAGGCGCGGGTCTACTTCGACGCGGGCCACTCCGGGTGGCACCCGGCGGAGCGGCAGGCCGACCTGTTGCGCGCCGCCGGGGCCGCGAGCAGCGGTGACGGTGTCTTCACCAACGTCGCCAACTTCCACCGCACCGCCGACGAGGCGGCGTACGCCCGGCGGGTGCTGGCCGCGCTCGGCGGCCCCGCTCGGCTCGGCGCGGTGATCGACACCAGCCGCAACGGCAACGGGGCGCCGGCCGCGGGGCAGTGGTGCGACCCGGCGGGGCGGGCGCTGGGCCGGGCGCCGACGACCGACACGGGCGAGGCGCGGATCGACGCGTACCTCTGGGTGAGGCTGCCGGGGGAGTCCGACGGCTGCACGGGGGCGGCGGGTTCGTTCGCCCCCGACGTCGCCTACGAACTGGCGACGGGCTGAGCGGGCTCGTCGGGCCCTTGGGGTTCCTGGGGTTCCTGGGGTTTCTTGGGTTTCTTGGGCCCCTCAGGCCCGTGCGGACCCCCGGGCCGCTCCGGCCCCTCAGGCCCCTTGAGATGCGCCGGGGCGAAGGCGCGCAGCACGTGGTAGCCGGTGATCACGACGATCGTGCCGAGCGCGATCCCGCCGATCTCGAAGGAGTCGGAGAACTTCAGGCTCACCCCGCCGACCCCGATGATGATGCCCGCCGCCGTCGGCACCAGGTTGAGTGGATTACGCAGATCCACCCCGGCGTTGGTCCAGATCTGCGCGCCGAGCAGGCCGATCATGCCGTACAGGATGACGGTGATCCCGCCGAGCACCCCGCCCGGGATCGCGGCCACCACCGCGCCGAACTTGGGACAGAGCCCGAAGAGCAGGGCGAAGCCGGCGGCGGCCCAGTACGCGGCGGTGGAGTAGACGCGGGTGGCGGCCATGACGCCGATGTTCTCGGAGTACGTGGTGTTGGGCGGGCCACCGACGGCGGTGGAGAGCATCGAGGCGGCGCCGTCCGCCGCGATCGCCGTGCCCAGCTCGTCGTCGAGCGGGTCCCCGGTCATCTCACCGACGGCCTTCACATGGCCCGCGTTCTCCGCGATCAGCGCGATCACGACCGGCAGCGCGAGCAGGATCGCCGACCACTCGAAGCTCGGCCCGTGGAAGTCCGGCAGCCCCACCCAGGCGGCCTTGCCCACACCCGACAGATTCAGCCGCCAGTGGTCGACGGCCTCGGCGCCGCCCGCCGGGGAGTGGATCCGGCCGAAGACCCGGTCGAAGACCCAGGAGATCGCGTACCCGAAGACCAGCCCGAGGAAGATCGCGATCCGGGACCAGAAGCCGCGCAGACAGACCACGGCGAGCCCGGTGACCACCATCACCAGCAGCGCGGTCCACTGGTCCTGCGGCCAGTACGTGGCGGCCGTCACCGGTGCCAGGTTGAAGCCGATCAGCATCACGACCGCGCCCGTCACCACGGGCGGCATCGCGGTGTGGATGACCCGGGCGCCGAAGCGCCGTACCGCGAGCCCGGCGAGCAGGAGCACCGCGCCCACGACCAGGATCGCGCCGGTGACGGTGGAACTGTCGCCGCCCGAGGCCCGGATGGCGGCGGCCACACCGACGAACGAGAGCGAACACCCCAGATAGCTCGGCACCCGGCCGCGGGTCGCCAGCAGGAAGATCACCGTCGCGATGCCGGACATCATGATCGCGAGGTTGGGGTCCAGCCCCATCAGGACCGGGGCGACGAACGAGGCGCCGAACATCGCCACCACGTGCTGGGCGCCGAGTCCGGCCGTACGGGGCCACGACAGCCGCTCGTCGGGGCGGACGACGGCGCCCGGTGCGGGCGTGCGCCCGTCTCCGTGCAGGGTCCAGCGCACGCCGAGCTTCATGGGTGGGGCTCCACTTCTGGGTCGCGTCCGGTGCGGTGACCGGCGCCGCCACGGCAGGCTCCGGTCCGGGCCGCTTCGACCGGCCGGCCGCGTGGCCGAAAAAGATCAGCGCCCATCGTAGTGCCGCGACCGCGCCGCCCCCGCCGTGGGCGTCCCGCCCGTCGGCCCCGCGCGGCCGACGGACCGCGCTCAGGCCAGGGGGTCGGGCGCCGCCTGCTCGCCGGTCCGGCCGGCGGCGCGCTCCCCGCCGCCGTCCCCGCCCGCGGCGGTGCGCCGGTCACCCGTACGCAGCATCCCCGCGCCGACGATCAGCCCGCAGGCGAGCGCGGTGACCAGCCCGAACGACGCCACCAGCGAGGTCGCGTCGGCGACCGCGCCGATCGCCGAGGGCGCGATCAGCCCCGAGGTGTACGTGATCGTGGCCACCCCCGCGATGGCCTGGCTCGGATTCGGCCCCGAACGCCCGGCCGCCGCGAAGGCCAGCGGCACGACGACCGCGACCCCGAGCCCCAGCAGCCCGAAACCGGCCATGGCGACCAGCGGGTCCGGTGCGACCACCACCAGCAGACCGCCCAGCGCGGCCAGCACCCCGCCGGTGCGCACGGTCCGTACCGCGCCGAACCGGTCGACCAGCCGGTCCCCGCCGAGCCGGGTGAGCGCCATGGTGAGCGCGAAGGCGGTCGTCGACGCGGCCGCCACCCCGGGCGAGGTGTCCAGGACGTCCCGCAGGTAGACCGCCGACCAGTCCAGGCTCGCTCCCTCCGCGAAGACCGCGCAGAACCCGACGACCCCGATGAGCAGCGCGGACCGCGGCGGCAGCGCGAACCTCGGCGGGGCCTCGGCCTCGGGCGCGCTGCGCACGTCCAGCACGCTCCGGCAGGCGATCAGGCCCAGCGTCGTGAGCACGAGGGCCGCGAGGAGATGGTGCAGCCGCGCGTCCGCGCCGAGATGGGCCGCGAGGGCGCCGGCGGCGGATCCGATCAGGGCGCCCGCGCTCCACATGCCGTGCAGGCTGGAGATGATCGACCGGTCGAGCCTGGCCTCGGTCTCCAGGCCGACGGCGTTCATCACCACGTCCGACATGCCGGACGCGGCGCCGTAGACGAACAGGGCCGCGCACAGGGTGACGAGGTTCGGCGCGAGGGACGGCAGGATCAGCGCGAGCGTCCACAGGGCGAGCAGTCCGCGCAGCGCGGTGCGCGCGCCGAAGCGGTGGCTGATCGCGCCCGCGACCGGCATCGCGGTCACGGAGCCGATCGCGGGAAAGGCGAGCGCGAGACCGAGCTGCCCCGCGCTGAGGCCGGCGTGCTCCTGGATCCAGGGGACCCGGGTGGCGAAGCTGCCGGTGACCGCGCCGTGCACGCAGAAGACGACGGCGATGGCGATCCGCGCCCGCCGCAACCCCTGTTTGTCATGGACCGCTTCTGCCCGCATGCCGTTCCGGCCTCCTCCGAGGGGGTCCCCCTTCGAGGGCGGCCCGTTCTCCGGGCCCACCCGCTGACACACCTCCTCCGGTGCGGGAGTAAATTATCAGGAACCCTGCCTGATAAATAGAGACAGGCGGGAGACAGGTGAGGACACCCAGGGACATCCGTGTTCCGGCAGCGATCTGGAAGGATCCCGCCATGGCCGCATCCCCGAGCACCGCCCGCGCCATCAACGACCGGCTGGCCCTGCGCCTGCTCCAGCAGGAAGGCCCGTTGACGGCCGGACAGCTCAAGACCATGACCGGGCTCTCCCGCCCCACCGTGGCCGACCTCGTGGACCGGCTCCAGGAATCAGGTCTGGTCACGGTCGTCGGGGAGGCCGGCGACCGCCGCCGCGGCCCCAACGCCCGGCTGTACGGGATCGTCGCGGACCGCGCGCATCTCGCCGCCCTGGACGTGAGGACCGACAGCGTCGCCGTCGTCGTCGCCGATCTGCTCGGCGTCACCCTCGCCGAGGCCGTCCTGCCCATCGGCAGCGACACCGCCACGGAACCCGCCGTCGAACAGGCCGCGGCGCTGCTGGAACGCACCGCCCGGCAGGCCGGCGCCGTCCCCCTGCACAGCGTCGGCATCGGCGCCCCCGGGCTGGTCGACGTCACCGGCGAACTCCGCGACAGCACCGGGCTGCCGGAGTGGCACCGGCGGCTCGTGTCCGTACTCCAGGAGCGGCTGCCCGCCACCGTCCTCGTCGAGAACGAGACCAACCTCGCCGCCCTCGCCGAGCAGCGCCTCGGCGCCGCCCGCGGCCAGGACACCTTCGTACTGCTCTGGATCGGCCACGGCATCGGCGCGGCCGTCGTGCTCGACGGACGGCTGCGCAGGGGTGCCTCCGGGGGCGCGGGCGAGATCGGCTTCCTGCCCGTGCCGGGCACCGCGGGGCTGCCCTCGGCGACGACCTGCGACGGCGGCTTCCACAGCCTGGCCGGGTCGGCCGCCGTCTGCGCACTCGCCGAGGGGTACGGGCTCGTACCCGCCCCGGGAGCGCTCCAGGAGCCGCCGTCCGCCGCGCTGGTGCGTGCCGCCACCGGGGACGGGCGGCCCGCCGCCGCGCGGTTCCTCGACGCCCTCGCCGGCCGGGTCGCCATCGGTGCCGCGGCGGTCGGCGCGGTCCTCGATCCCGGCCGGATCGTGCTGGCCGGGGAGGTCGGCCACGCGGGCGGCGAGGCGCTGGCCGCCCGGGTCGAGGACCGGCTCGCCGCGATGTCCCCGCTCCGTACGGAGGTCAGACCCGGGATGCTCGGCGGCGCGGCGGTGCTCCGGGGCGCGCTGCTCACGGCGCGCGACGCGGCACAGAACGCGCTGTTCGCGCCAGGGAGTTGAGCGGGCACGCGGTATGGCCCGGATCTGGGCGCGAGCCCCCGTTTTCCCCTGGGAGCTGACCACGGACACCCGTTTTCCGTCTGGGAGCTGAGCGCGGACACCCGTTTTCCGCCCGGCATATGAGACACCTGACCGCGGATCGGCGCCGGCCGCCGCCGTCACCCCGTACCCGGTCGGTCCGCTCCCCGACGGAGGTGCAGGTGAGAGGGGTGGAGCGCAAGCCCTTGACCGCATTCCCGCCCGCTTTGTGAGTCAGCCCACAGTGCTCGCCCGGATCGCCGACGATCAGCCGTGGCACACTGGTCGCGTACCAGCAGCAGCGCACTCCGGGGTCGGTGCAATTCCGAACCGGCGGTTACAGTCCGCGACCCGGCCGCATCCAGTGGCCGGTTGACCAGGTGAGATTCCTGGACCGACGGTTAAAGTCCGGATGGGAGGCAGTGCGCGGCGGGCCCTTGCAGGTACGCCGTTTCGGGCGTTTCGTCCTTGGACGAGACCGTTCCCCGGCCTCGGCGTTCCCCTGTGTGGTCCCGTTTCTCTGTCGTCATCGACAGGCCCCGGAGTCCGTGCCCCAGAGGCAGGAGGACCCGGGTGGCCACCCAAGCCGAACGCGTCACCGACGCGGACGCCATGCGACGGGCCGTCACGCTCGCCGCCCGCGGACTCGGCTCCACCAGCCCCAATCCGGTCGTCGGATGCGTGATCCTGGACGCCTCGGGACACCTCGTCGGCGCGGGCCACCACCAGCGCGCCGGTGGACCGCACGCCGAGGTCCACGCCCTGCGCGCGGCGGGCCCCCGGGCCCGGGGCGGCACCGCGTACGTCACCCTCGAACCCTGCTCCCACACCGGCCGCACCGGCCCCTGTGCCCAGGCGCTGATCGACGCCGGGATCGCCCGCGTCCACTACGCGGTCCCCGACCCGAACCCGCAGGCCGCCGGGGGCGCCGCCGCCCTCCGCGCCGCCGGGATCCCCGCCGAGGCCGGGCTGCTCGGCGACGAGGCCGAGGCGGGCAACACCGCCTGGCTCACCTCCGTACGCCGGGGCCGCCCGTACGTCCTGTGGAAGTACGCCGCCACCCTCGACGGCCGGATCGCCGCCGCCGACGCCACCAGCCGCTGGATCACCTCCGCAGAGGCCCGTGCCGACGTCCACCGGCTGCGCGCCCAGGCCGACGCGGTCGTGGTCGGCTCCGGCACCGCCCGCGCCGACGACCCGCACCTCGCGGTCCGCGGCATCGAGGGCGCCGTCCAGCCGCTGCGGGTCGTCATGGACACCGAGGCCACCGCCGTGCGGCCCGGCGCCCGGGTCCTGGACGGCGGCGCGCCCACCCTGATCGCCGTCGCCGAGGACGCCGACGCGCGCCATCTCCCCGACGCCGTACGGCTGCCCCGCGCCGCCGGGGGCCGGGGGCTGTCCGTCCCCGCCCTGCTGGCAGTCCTGCACGAGCGCGGCGTCCGCTCCGTACTCCTCGAAGGCGGCCCGGCCCTGGCCGGCTCCTTCGTCGCCGCCGGAGCGGTCGACCAGGTCGTCGGCTATCTCGCCCCGGTCCTCCTCGGCGCCGGTCCCGCCGCGCTCGGCGACGCCGGAATCACCACGATCGCCGGGGCGTTGCGCCTGCGGATGACGGAGACCGTACGGATCGGCCCCGACCTGCGGATCACCGCGATCCCCGAAACGGCCGCGATCCCCGAGACAGCCTCCGGGGTCATCGAGACCACAGAGCCCCCCGAAACCTCCGTCGCCCGGGCCGCCGAGCCCGCCGCGACCGCCACGAAGGAGCGTTGAGTGTTCACCGGAATCGTCGAAGAACTGGGTGAGGTCACCGCCGTGGAGAACCTCGGTGACTCCTCCCGCTTCCGCCTGCGCGGCCCCGTCGTCACCGAGAACGCCCGGCACGGCGACTCCATCGCCGTCAACGGCGTCTGTCTGACGGTCGTGGAGTCCGGGGACGGCGAGTTCACCGCCGATGTGATGGCCGAGACGCTCGACCGGTCCAGCCTCGGCGCCCTCGGGGCCGGCTCCCGCGTCAACCTGGAGCGGCCCATGGCCCTCGGCGGGAGGCTCGGCGGGCACATCGTCCAGGGCCATGTCGACGGCACCGGCACCATCGTCGAGCGCACGCCCTCCGAGCACTGGGAGATCGTCAAGATCTCGCTCCCCGCCGCCCTGACCCGCTACGTCGTGGAGAAGGGCTCCATCACCGTGGACGGCGTCAGCCTCACGGTCGTCGACGCCGGGACCGACCACTTCACCATCAGCCTCATCCCCACCACCCTCGCGCTGACCACCCTCGGCCTCAAGGGACCGGGCGACCCGGTCAACCTGGAGGTCGACGTCATCGCGAAGTACGTCGAGCGCCTGCTGAGCCCCGCTCAGCGCGCACAGGCAGAGGAGTCCGCGCGGTGAACACCCTGTCCTGGCTGAACGGTGAGGCGTTCACGGCCTTCGGTCAGCACATCCTGTGGTCCGACATGATCGGCAACACCATCGGTCTGGCCGCGCTCGCCCTCGGCTGGCGGCGCTCCATCTGGAGCTGGCCCGCCCAGCTCCTCTCCGGCGTCATCCTGGTCGGCGCGTACGCCTCCGCCCACCTCAGCGGCGGCGTCGGCAAGCAGCTCCTGGTCATCGGCGTCGCGGTGTGGGGCTGGCGCCAGTGGCAGCGCGGCAGAGGGCAGGCGCAGGACGGCTCGATCGCCGTACGGTTCGCCACCTGGCGCGAGCGCGGGCTGCTCCTCGGCGGTACGGCCCTGGGCACCCTCGCCGTCGGGGGGCTCTTCGCCGCCGTACCCGAACTGTCCTGGAACCCCTGGCCCGACGCGTACATCTTCACCGGCACCCTCGCCGCGATGGTCGCCCAGGCGCGCGGCCTCGTCGAGTTCTGGTTCGCCTGGCTGCTCGTCGACCTCGTCGGCGTCCCCCTCGCGTTCGGCAGCGGACTCGCCTTCTCCGGCTTCGTCTACGTCATCTACCTCGCCCTCGTCCTGTGGGGCATGCGCGACTGGTGGCTGCGCTCCCGCGCCGGCGCCATGACCCTGGAAGGAGCAGCAGCATGACAGCCAGCCCGTCCCCCGCCGCCACCCCGGACGACGAGGTGCGCACCGACTCCCCGCGCCCCACCTGGTACTCCCGCGACAATGCCGAGGACCTCTCCCTGGACCCCGTGGCCCAGGCCATACGTGACATCGCGGCCGGCCGCCCCGTCGTGGTCGTGGACGACGAGGACCGCGAGAACGAGGGCGATCTCGTCGTCGCCGCGGAGAAGGCCACCCCCGAGATCATCGCCTTCATGATGAGCGAGTGCCGCGGCATGATCTGCGCCCCCATGGAGGGCGCGGAGCTGGACCGGCTCGAACTCCCGCAGATGGTCGGCGACAACACCGAGTCGATGCGGACCGCCTTCACCGTCACCGTCGACGCCGCGAGCGCCCACGGCGTCACCACGGGCATCTCCGCCGCCGACCGCGCCACCACGCTCCGGCTCCTCGCCTCGGGCGAGGCGGCGCCCGGCGACTTCGTCAGGCCCGGTCATGTCTTCCCGCTGCGGGCCAGGGCCGGCGGGGTGCTCGTACGCAACGGCCACACCGAGGCCGCCGTCGACCTGGCCCGGCTCGCCGGGCTGCGCCCCGCGGGCGCGATCGTGGAGATCGCGGGCGAGGACGGGGTGATGCTGCGGCTGCCCGAGCTGATCCCGTTCGCGCGCAAGCACGGTCTGACGATCATCTCCATCGAGGACCTGATCGCGTACCGCGGCACCGCGGAGCCCACGGTCCGCCGCGAGGCCGAGGTCAGCCTGCCCACCGCCTACGGCGACTTCACCGCGTACGGCTACCGCTCCACCGTCGACGGCGTCGAGCACGTCGCCCTGGTCCACGGGGAGCTGGGCGACGGCGAGGACGTGCTCGTACGCGTCCACTCCGAGTGCCTGACCGGCGACATCTTCAGCTCCCAGCGGTGCGACTGCGGACCCCAGCTCCAGGCGTCCATGGAGCGCGTCACCGCGGAGGGCCGCGGCGTCGTCGTCTACCTGCGCGGCCACGAGGGCCGTGGCATCGGCCTGCTCTCCAAGCTCCGTGCGTACGAACTCCAGGAGCGGGGCCGCGACACCCTGGACGCCAACCTGGAACTGGGGCTGCCCGCCGACGCCCGCGACTACGCGGCGGGCGCGCGGATCCTCGACGACCTCGGGGTGCGCAGCCTGCGGCTGATGACCAACAACCCCGACAAGACCACGGCGCTCGTCCGGCACGGCCTGCGGGTCACCGGGCGCGAGCCGATGCCCGTCCAGGCCGGCGAGCACAACCTCCGCTATCTGCGCACCAAGCGCGACCGGATGGGCCACGACCTGCCGTGGCTCGACGCCGCCGCCGTGCCCACCTGCGGCAACCAGTAGGACCGTACGACCCGACCGGCCACCCCGGCCAACCCGACCGACCGGCGAACCGACCACCGGCGAGAAGCACAGCATGCGAGGAGAGACGTGAGCGGCAAGGGCGCACCCGAACTGAGTGTCAAGAACTGCGGAGACCTCCGCGTCGCCGTGATCGCGGCGCAGTGGCACGAGAAGATCATGGACGGTCTCGTCGACGGCGCCCTGCGGGCCCTGAGCGACCTCGGCATCGACGAGCCGACGCTGCTGCGCGTGCCCGGCAGCTTCGAGCTGCCCGTCGTCGCCAAGGTGCTGGCGGGCCGCGGTTACGACGCGGTCGTCGCGCTCGGTGTCGTCATCCGGGGCGGCACCCCGCACTTCGAGTATGTGTGCCAGGGCGTCACCCAGGGCCTCACCCAGGTCTCCGTGGACACCGGAGTCCCCATCGGCTTCGGCGTACTGACCTGCGACACCGAGGAGCAGGCCCTCGACCGGGCCGGTCTCGAAGGCTCCCACGAGGACAAGGGACACGAGGCGGTCACCGCCGCCGTCGCCACCGCCACCACCCTCCGTACCATCGCAGAACCCTGGCGCCAGGAGCCCGCGAGCAGCCGCGTAAAGTGAGCGCCACCATGTCCAAGAAGACGTTCGAGGAGCTGTTCAGCGAGCTCCAGCAGAAGGCCGCCCAGGGCGACCCCGCCACCTCCCGCACCGCCGAACTGGTGGAAAAGGGCGTACACGCCATCGGCAAGAAGGTCGTCGAAGAGGCGGCCGAAGTGTGGATGGCCGCCGAGTACGAGGGCAAGGAAGCCGCCGCCGAGGAGATCTCCCAGCTCCTCTACCACGTCCAGGTGATGATGGTCGCGCGCGGAATCTCCCTTGACGACGTGTACGCCCATCTCTGAGCATCAGCTCAAGCCCGTTCCGTACCGTTCCACCCCTTTCCTCCCCGCTCACCCACCGCACGAAGGAAGACGACCTCATGCTGCGCATCGCCGTTCCCAACAAGGGTTCTCTCTCCGGGCCTGCGTCGGCGATGCTCCATGAGGCCGGATACCAGCAGCGCAAGGAGTCCAAGGAACTCGTCCTGGTCGACCCGGACAACGAGGTCGAGTTCTTCTACCTGCGCCCCCGCGACATCGCGATCTACGTGAGCTCCGGCCGCCTCGACATCGGCATCACCGGCCGCGATCTGCTGCTGGACTCGGAGGCCGACGCCGAGGAGATCCTGCCGCTCGGCTTCGCGCGCTCCACCTTCCGGTACGCCACCAAGCCGGGCACCGCCACCGGGGTCACCGAGTTCGGCGGCATGACCGTCGCCACCTCGTACGAGGGCATCGTGGCCCGGCACCTCGCCGACCACGGCGTCGACGCCTCCGTCGTCCACCTGGACGGCGCGGTCGAGACCGCCATCGAGCTGGGCGTCGCCCAGATCATCGCGGACGTGGTGGAGACCGGCACCTCGCTGCGGAACGCCGGCCTCGAAGTGATCGGCGAGCCGATCATGACCTCGGAGGCGGTCGTCATCCGCCGCACCGGCGCGGGCGCCGAGGAGCCCAAGGTGCAGCAGTTCCTGCGCCGCCTCCAGGGCGTCCTGGTCGCCCGTACGTACGTGATGATGGACTACGACTGCCGCGCCGAGCACCTGGAGCGCGCCGTCGCCCTCACCCCGGGCCTCGAATCCCCGACCATCTCCCCGCTGCACAACGAGGGATGGGTCGCCGTCCGCGCGATGGTCCCGTCGAGGGAGGCGCAGCGGATCATGGACGACCTGTACGCGCTGGGCGCCCGCGCCATCCTCACCACGGCCATCCACGCCTGCCGCCTCTGATCCGGCTCCGGCCGCCCCGTTCCTCCTCTCTCCGAGCCTCCTCGACCGCCACCCCGGGAAGACCCAGAACCCATGTCCGCGCCCGCCCCCGTACCCGCCCTGCCGGTCACGTTCCGGCCGACCGTCACCCGTACGGTGCTGCTCTCCGTCGGCACGGTCATGTTCGTCGTCATCTCGGCCATCGGCCTCATGCTGGAGCAGCTCAGCACGGGGGAGCGGCTGAGCTTCATCCTCACCGCGCTGCTGTTCTCCGGCGTGCTGGCGCTGCTCAGCCGCCCCAAGGTCGTCGCCGACGACACCGGGGTGACGGTCGTCAATCTCACCCGCACCCGCCGGCTGGAGTGGGCCGAGATCCTGCGGGTCAACCTGCGGCCCGGGGACCCGTGGGTCTTCCTCGACCTCAGCGACGGCAGCAGCCTGCCCGTCCTCGGTATCCAGCCCGGCGTGGCCAAGGAGCGCGCGATCCGCGACGCCCGCGCGCTGCGCGACCTCACCGAATCCCGCTCCGCACGGGACGACGACGCGCGCTGACACCCCTGTGCGCGGGGTGCCGGAGCCGCCTCGCACGGGGCTCCGGTACGGCGACGGGCCACCAGGTCCTGTCCGCTCCGCCCCTGTCTTGATTACTCTGGTGGCGGAGGCGCCGAGTGCGCCCCGCCCCGCATCAGACGGCCGAGACGGCCCGCGGGGCATCCTGCGACCCGAGGAGTGACTCCCTCCAGCAATGGACGGATCGTCCGGTAGTACCTGCGCCGCCCCCTTCGACGAGGCGGCGGCATGACCATCCCCCTTCTGCTGCTCGCCGCAGCATTCCTTCTCATCCTCGCCAACGGCTTCTTCGTGGCGGCCGAGTTCGGCCTCATCACGGTGGACCGCCCCGATGCCGAGCGTGCCGCCGCCGCGGGCGACCGCCGCGCCCGTACCGTCGTCAGAGCCCTGCGAGAACTCTCCTTCCAGCTCTCCGGCACCCAGCTCGGCATCACCATCACCTCGCTGGTCGTCGGCATGCTCGCCGAGCCGGCCCTCGCCGAACTGCTCGGTGGGCCGCTCGCCGCGACCGGACTGCCCGCCGGGGCCGTCTCCGGTATCGCCGTGGTGATCGGCATGCTGCTGGCCTCCGCCGTCCAGATGGTGATCGGTGAACTCGTCCCCAAGAACTGGGCGGTCTCCCGGCCGCTCCAGGTCGCGGGCTTCGTGGCGGGTCCGCAACACCTCTTCTCCACCGTGTTCCGGCCGGTGATCTCCCTGCTCAACACGGTCGCCAACCGGCTCGTACGGATACTCGGCGTCGAGCCGACCGACGAGCTGGCCTCGGCCCGTACCCCCGGCGAACTCGTCTCGCTGGCCCGCCACTCCGCCCGGGCCGGCACCCTCGAACAGGACACGGCCGACCTGTTCGTACGGACCCTCTCACTCGGCCGGCTCACCGCACAGCACGTGATGACCCCCCGGGTGAAGGTCAGCGCCCTCCAGGCGGACGCGACGGCCGCGGACGTCGTCAACCTCACGCGGGCCACCGGGCTCTCCCGCTTCCCCGTCTACCGGGAACGCATCGACGAGATCATCGGCATGGTGCACCTCAAGGACGCGCTCGCCGTCCCCGTCGCCGAGCGGCTGCGTACCCCCGTCGGCGAGATCGCCCTCCCCGCGCTGCTCGTCCCGGAGACCCTGCCCGTGCAGCAGCTCCTGGAGCGGCTGCGCAACGAGCAGCCGATAGCCGCCGTGGTCGACGAGTACGGCGGTACGGCCGGGGTCGTCACCCTGGAGGACATCGTCGAGGAGCTGGTCGGCGAGGTGCGCGACGAACACGACGCCGAGGGGGACGGGCGGCCGGAACTGGCCCCCGTCGACCCGGTGGACGGCCGGCCCGCCTGGGAGGCCGACGGCAGCGCCCGGATCCTCGCCCTGCGGCGCATCGGACTCGACGCCCCCGAGGGGCCCTACGAGACCCTGGCCGGTCTCGTCGCCGATCTGCTCGGCCGGATCCCGGCCCCCGGCGACCGCGCGGAGCTGCCCGGCTGGCGGCTCTCCGTACGCCAGGTGGACCGCTACCGGGCGGAGCGGGTCCGGCTGATACGGCTGACGGACGACGGCCCGGCCGATCCCGTACCGGCCACACGGGCCACACGGGCCACACGGGCCGCGCGGGCCGCGCAGCCGGTACGGACCGGGGCGCCGCCCGGCGCCCTCGTCCCCGTTCCCGGGGACGCCTGCGCGCCTGAGCCCGCAGCCGCTTCCGCGCCTGCTCCCGCGATGGCGGAGGGCGTCCGATGAGCGTGCTGCAACTCGCCTTCGCCCTTCTCCTGGTCCTCGCCAACGGCTACTTCGTCGGGGCCGAGTTCGCCCTCGTCTCCGTACGCCGCAGCCAGATCGAACCGCACGCCGCACGCGGCTCGGCCCGCGCCAGACAGGCGCTGTACGGGCTGGAGAACCTGCCGCAGATGATGGCCGCCGCGCAGTTCGGGATCACCATCTGCTCCCTGACGCTCGGCGCGGTGGCCGAGCCGACGGTGGCGCACCTCCTGGAGCCCGTCTTCCACGCGGTCCGGGTGCCGGAGGGCCTGGTCCATCCGCTGGGGTACGTCATCGCCCTGGCGCTGGTCGTCTTCCTGCACCTCGTCATCGGCGAGATGGTCCCCAAGAACCTCGCCATGGCGGCCCCGGAGAAGACCGCGCTCTGGCTCAGCCCCGGCCTGGTCGGCTTCGCCCGGCTCTGCCGGCCGGTCACCGCCGCTCTCGGCGCCTGCGCCCGGCTCGTCCTGCGGGCCTTCCGCGTCGAGCCCAAGGACGAGGTGGAGGCCGTCTTCACCAGCGAGCAGCTCAACCGGCTCGTCGAGGACTCGGGACAGGCGGGGCTGCTGGAACCCGAGGCGCAGGAGCGTCTGGAGGACGCGCTGGAGCTGGGCAGCCGCCCGGTCACCGACGTACTCCTCACCCGCGCCTCACTGGTCACGGTGAACCCGGCCGTCACCCCACGGGAGATCGAGGAGCTGACGGTACGCACCGGCTACTCCCGCTTCCCGGTGTGCGCGGAGGGCGGTGGCGCCTTCATGGGGTATCTGCACGTCAAGGACGTCCTCGATCTGGAGACGGCGGACCGGGCGGTGCCCCAGCACGTCTGGCGGCCGATGGCGACGCTCCGCGCGGAACTCCCGCTGGACGACGCCCTCACCGTGATGCGCCGCGCGGCCACCCATCTCGCCCAGGTCGCGGACGCGTCCGGGCGGGTGCTCGGCCTGGTGGCCATGGAGGACGTCCTCGAAATGCTGGTCGGGGAGGTGCGGGACCCCTCCCACCGGGAGGTGTCCACCACCAGGGCGACCCTCGTCGGCGAACAGCGCACGGACCAGGCCGCCCAAGCCCTGGCCCGCTGAACCACCGGCTCCGGGGCCGGCCGGTCCGCTGTGCCGGACCGGCCGGCCCGCCGTACGGAGCCGTCTCCGGAGCCGGGCCGGTCGCCCCGGGCCCGGTGGGGTCATGTCCCCGCCGGGTCCTGGGGGCCCCGGTCGGCCGGGCCGCGCCCCGAGAGCACCTCGCCGTACGCCTGCATCAGATCGGGCAGCCGCAGCGTGGCCAGGTCATCGCGCGTAGGAGTGCCGCTGTAGCCGGAGAGCCGCAGATCGCGGTAGGCGCAGCTCTTCTCGTACAGCGTCCGGACGAACCGGCCGTTGCCCAGTTCGTCGATCCACCCCTGGTCGACCACGTGCCCGCTGATCGAGCGCAGCTCGTCGACGGACTCCTCGTCCCACACGTCGCCGTTCTCGGCGGCCAGCACCCCGCCGATCGCGGTCAGTTCGAGCGGCCGGTAGCTCGGGAAGTCGACCCGGCTGGTGAACCGCGAGGAGAGCCCGGGGTTGGTGGCGAGCAGCCTGTCCATGCCTTCCGGATAGCCCGCCAGGATCACCACGAGATGGTCCCGGTTGTCCTCGGCGCGCTTCAGCAGGACCTGAAGCGCCTCGTCGCCGTAGGCGTCGCCCTTGCTGTAGCCGGAGTTGGAGAGGCTGTACGCCTCGTCGACGAAGAGCACCCCGCCGATCGCCGAGTCGATCAGCTCGTTCGCCTTGACTGCGGTCTGGCCCAGGAACTCGCCGACCAGATCGGCCCGTTGCGCTTCGACGAGATGGTCCCCGCCGAGCAGCCCGAGCGCGTAGAAGATCCGGCCCAGGATGCGCGCCACGGTGGTCTTGCCGGTGCCCGAGGGGCCGGAGAAGACAAAGTGACGTTTCGGCGGCTGTACGGGAAGCCCCTGGCCGGCCCGCAGCCGCGCCATGCGGAGCTGCGCGGAGACCGCCTTGACCTGCCGCTTCACCGGTTCGAGCCCGACCATCCGCTCCAGCTCGGCCAGCGCCTCGGCGAGCAGCGCCGGATCCGTCGGCCCCTCCGGGAAGCGCGCCGCCGGCGGCTGTACGGGCGGGGGCGGCAGCTTCTCCCTCAGGGGTTCGGGCACGGTGGGCGGACCGCTGCCGCCGAGCGGCGGCTGTGGCTCCCTGCCGACCAGGATGTCGGAGCCGAGCGGCCCCTCCGGATCGCTCTGCGCCTGTGCCTGGGGCTGGGCCTCCGTCAGGTCCGCCGCGTCCTGACCGAGACCGGCCAGCGCCACGGACGCCAGCCCCACCGGGTCGTCGGGCGACTCGTAGCTGTCGTACCCGTCGGAGTCCGCGATCGCGGCGAGCCGCGCCGCGGTGTCCATGAACGCCGGGTCGAGCCGGTGCACGGCCCGGTAGAGCGGCAGGGCGGCGGCGCTGCGCCCGGTGCCCTCGTGGGCGCGGGCCAGCCAGTACCGCAGCTCCTTGCGCTGGGGCTGCTCGCTGCGGCAGCGCATCAGGGCGGTGGAGAGCAGCGGCTCGGCCTGGCCGAACATCTCCAGCCTGACCCGGGCCATCCCGCCGAAGAGACCCGCCTCGATACCGAGCAGCGGATCGTGGACGAGCTGCTCGGTGTGGCGGCACAACTGGTCCCAGTCCTTGACCAGATAGGCGCGGCAGGCGTGCAGGAAACGCACCTGCGGATCGGTGTCCACGGGCGGCAGCTCGGCCAACGCCCGGTCCAGCTCGGGCACATGGCGGCCGTCCAGCCAGTGCGAGGCGTGCGCCAGCCGCAGGTCGCGACCGCTCTCCAGTACGGGCTGGACCCACCAGCCCAGCCAGTACCAGGAGTTCAGGGTGCGGCGGTGGCGGGTGCGCTGTTCGCCGAAGCGCTCGCGATGGCGGTACATGTGGATCAGGGCGGTGGTGGTCTCGACGCGCAGCGCGTGCAGCCCGAGCCAGCCGTCGGCCATCCCGGGATCGAGCCGGACGGCAGTCCTGAACTCCTCCTCCGCCTGGGGGTACGCCCCCATGGTGTAGGCGTCCACCCCGCGCACCCAGGCGAGGTCGGCCGGGGCTCCCGTGCCCTGCGTGCCGATATCCATCAGGTCCCCCACAAACCGTGCCCCCGTGATGTCCCGCCGGGCGGGCGCCCGTCGGCAGCGTACTGAACCACCATGACGCGGACGGGAATTGACCGCACTCAGAGGCATCGTACCTGCGCAGAGTGTGTGCGACTAAGGGCGCCGCGTACCGCGTCACCCGGTGACCCAGGGTGAGCGGGCGAGGCCGTAACGGGACCGGCGGAGCGGCGGAGAGGGCAGAACGAAGCCCCCGATCACGGGGGAACAACCGGGGGCTTCGCGTCTGCGGCGGCTCCGAAAAGCCGCACATTAAGAACGTAAGACCTGCCCTGCCCGCTGGTCAAGCCGAGTTGGGCACTCTGCGCGCGTCGATTTCCGACTGCTCAGTACGGTGGCCCCAGCCGGTCACGGTGGGTAATGGCTTGGTCCTGCCTCGCGGTCGCGTGCGGCATCGGGCTCATCGTGTACCCCTCCCGCCCCTCTCGTACCAGAGCATCGGAAAAGGGACGAGACGGGTCCGTCGCGAAATGGCGTGTCTCCGCCCCTGTCCACCCGTCCCAGAAGGCGGACTGGGCCGGTCCGTCCCGGCGGCGACCCCGCTCCCAGGACTCCTCGGCGCCCCGCTCCATCCAGAACAGTCCGGCGAGATGCGGCCGCAGCGCCCGCCGGCCGGCCCCGACCCCCTCCAGGAGGACCACGGGGGCGGCGGGCAGCGCGCGCGGCGCGGTGAAGCGGCGCAGCGTCCAGTCGTACGGCGTGTAGTACGCGGTCGTACCGCGCGAGAACGGCGCGATGACCTGGGCCGTCAGCCGGGGCACCCACCCGAACAGCTCTTCGTGGCTCGCCACGTCGTCCAGCCGCAGCACGGGTGCGCCGCCGAGCGCCGCCGCGAGCCGCGCCGCGAAGGTGGTCTTGCCTGAGCCGGCGTGGCCGTCCACCGCGATCAGCCGCACCGGACCGCACGAGGGCGGCAGGGCGCGCAGCCGCGCGGCCACGGCGGTGAGGTCGTCCATACGGCCCAGCCTACGAGGCGGGAAGCTCCCGGGGCATGTCCGGCCGCCGCAGGTCATGCCACCGGTGGAGACCAATATTGCTCGGCCGACGCGGTGCGAATCGCTGGCAGAAGCCCGCCGGAAGCCGGGATAGTGGACCACTGTCGACCCGTCATCCTCCCGCCGTCACCCGCCCCTTCGCCCGTTCTCGACCCTTTCTTCGCTCGTCGACCGGAGGTTCCCATGGCCCGTCCCCCCTCGCGCAGAACCGTTCTCACCGCCGCGCTCGCGGTCACCGCGGCCACCGGGGCGGGCGCCGCCCTCCCGGCCGGCGCGGCGGCAGCCGCCCCCGGCGCCCCGGCGCAGCCGCTCGTGGACAACGCGTTCTGGACCTCGTACGCCGACTGGCGGGCCGGTACCGCCCACGGCGTCCGCGCCCTCTCCGGCGACCGGCCCGCGCTGGTCATCGACGCCCCGGCGGGCACCACCACCTACGCCGACCCGCACACCGGGAAGAGCACCACGTGGGAGTACGCCACCTGGACCTCACCCGCGCACCGCTCGAAGGTCCCCGCCACCGAGGTGATCGCCTCCTGGAACGCGCGGACCCCGGCCGGCACCTGGCTCCAGATCGAGCTGCGCGGACAGTACGCCGACGGCACCGACACCCCGTGGTACGTGATGGGCCGCTGGACCTCGGGCGACGGGGACGGCGACATCCGGCGCACCTCGCTGGACGGCCAGAGCGACGGCCGCAGCACCGTCTGGACGGACACCTTCGCGGTGGACGACGCCTCGACCGGGACGCGCCTCGTCTCGTACCGGCTGCGCCTCACCCTCCACCGCGCCCCCGGCAGCGGTCTCACCCCGGTGGTCCACCGGATCGGCGCGATGGCCTCCGGCATCCCGGACCGGTTCACCGTCCCGGCCTCCGTGCCGGGGCTCGCGCGCGAGCTGACCGTGCCGCGCTACTCGCAGAACACCCACATCGGGCAGTACCCCGAGTACGACAACGGGGGCGAGGCGTGGTGCAGCCCCACCTCCTCGCAGATGATCATCGAGTACTGGGGGCGCGTCCCCACCGCCGCGGAACTGGCCTGGGTGGACCCGGCCTTCGCCGATCCGCAGGTCTGTCACGCGGCCCGGTACACCTACGACCACCAGTACGAGGGCTGCGGCAACTGGCCGTTCAACGCCGCGTACGCCGCCACCTACCGGGACCTGAGCTCCGCCGTCACCCGGCTCGGCTCGCTCGCCGATGCGGAGAGGCTGGTGGGGGCGGGCATCCCGGTCATCACCTCGCAGTCCTTCCTCAAGGAGGAGCTGACGGGGGCGGGTTACGGCACCTCCGGCCATCTCATGACGGTCATCGGCTTCACCCCCGAGGGTGACGTGATCGCCAACGACCCCGCCTCGCCCAGCAATACGGCCGTACGCCGGGTCTACCGCCGCTCCGAGTGGGAGACCATCTGGCTCCGTACCAAGCGGTACAACGCGTCCGGCAAGGTCGCCTCCGGCACGGGCGGGGTCTGCTACGTCTACTGGCCCGCGCAGCCGTCCGCCGCGCAGTGCCGGGCGCTGCGGGCGGTCGGCCTGCTCTGACGGCGTTCTACGGACGGGGCGCGGGCAGCGAGCGCAGCCACTCCACGAGGAGCCCGTTGACCTCGTCGGCCCGCTCCTGCTGCACCCAGTGGCCGCAGCCTTCGAGGAGGTGCGAGGAGACCAGGCCCGGCAGGGTGGCGGGGTGGTTCGCGATGGCGTCCGCCATCCAGGTGGTGGAGGCGTCGAGCGTTCCGCCGATGAAGAGCGACGGCTGACGGACCGGGGCGCCGTCCCACGCGGCGAGGTCGTCCCAGTCCTGGTCGACGTTGCGGTAGCGGTTCAGCGGCCCGGTCAGCCCGGTCCGCTCGAACTCGCCCGCGTAGAGGTCGAGATCGGCCTCCGTCAGCCAGGAGGGCAGCCGCCCGCCCGGGAAGCGGTCGGAGAGCTTCGCGCCCCGGGGCACGAAGAAGAGGCCGTCCTTGCTTTCCGGGTCCATCGTGTCGGCCGACAGCCCGGCGTAGAATCCGGCCAGCCATCCCCGTACGTCCGGCTCGATCTCCGCCTCCGCGCGGCCCGGCCGCTGGAAGTAGCTGACGTAGAACTCCTCCTCCCCGCCGATCATGCCGAAGGCGTCGCTCGGCCGGAACCCGCTCCTGGGCGAGTACGGGACGCTCATCAGCCCCACGGCCGTGAAGACGTCCGGCCTGAGCAGCGCGGAGTTGGCGGCGATGGGGGAGCCCCAGTCATGGCCGACGACCACCGCGCTCTCCGCGCCGAGGGCGCGCACCACACCGACGTTGTCGGATACATGGGCGAGCATCCGGTACGCCGCCACGTCCGCCGGCTTCGACGAGCGCCCGTAGCCGCGCACGTCGAGCGCGACCGCGCGGTACCCGGCGGCGGCGAGCGCCGGAAGCTGGTGGCGCCAGGAGTACCAGGACTCGGGGAAACCGTGGACGAGGAGGACCAGCGGCCCGGTGCCCTGTTCCGCCACATGGATCCGGCCGCCGGGGACGTCCACCAGCCGGTGCTGCACATCCGGGTATGCCGTCGGCATCGCTGACATCGCTGCTCCTCGATCGTGGTGCGCTTCTGCCACGAGCATTCGGGTGCGCTCACACCACTCGCAACACTTTTGCGGTTCCGGCAAAAGGGCCGTGTGATGTGGGGCACGGGCCTCTGGCCGGCCTGCTCGCCGTCCCCGTCCTCCCACGGGTCTTCTCCGGCCACATCGCGGAGCCTCGCGCCATCTCTGCGATACTGCGGGAATTCCTGCGGGAACACCGTGGCAGCCGGAGACCAGGACACGGATTTGAATCGTAGTCAACAGCGCGGACCGTCCCTGCGATCACAGGTGCGGCGCTCCGAACTCATCGCAACCGGCCGGAAGTTGTTCGCCGACACCTCTTACGACGCGCTGTCGATGGACGACATCGCGCAGCACGCGGGGGTCGCCAAAGGGCTGATCTACTACTACTTCAAGAACAAGCGCGGCTACTATCTCGCCATTGTCGAGGACTCGGTCGCCGAACTCGTCTCACTCGCCGCGGGCGGCGCCGAACTGCCGCGCACCCAGCGGGTGCAGCGCACCGTCGAGGCCTATCTGCGCTTCGCCCAGTACAACGAATCGGCGTACCGCACCATCATCACCGGCGGCGTCGGCTTCGACACCCAGGTCCAGGCGATCCGCGACGCGGTCAGGACCGGCCTGGTCGCCACCGTCGCCCAAGGCGCGTACGGACATCAGGACATCCCGCCGATCGCGCGGCTCGCCCTGCTCGGCTGGCTCAGCAGCGTCGAGTGGCTGACGCTCGAATGGCTGGAGCACCGGGACGAGCTGCGGCGGGAGATCCCGCGCGATCTGCTGGTCAGGATGTTGCGCCACACGCTCAACACGATCGAGGAGTTCGCGCCGGAGTGCCCGGCGCCGCCCCAGGACCTCGACTGGATCCCGGTCACGGGCCACGGCCCGGGGCGGGACCTGCCGTAGCGGGCGCGTCCCTGCGGCCGGGAATGGGGACGCCGCAGGGGACGGGGACGCCGGGAACGGAAACGACGCGGGGAACGGGAACGCCGGGGGCGGGGGCCGATCGGGCGCCCCGCCCCCGGCGCGTTCCCGGGGCTCCGTCACACGGAGTCCTAGTCGATGGCCTTGATCAGCTCACCGTTCGAGGTGTCCCCGCTCAGCTCCCAGAAGAAGGTGCCGCCGAGGCCCTGCTGGTCCTTGTACGCCATCTTCCCCGCGATGGTGGCCGGGGTGTCGTAGCTCCACCACTGGTCGCCGCAGAAGGCGTACGCGGTGCCGCCGACCGTGCCGTTGGCCGGGCAGCGGTCCTTGAGGAGCTTGTAGTCCTCGATGCCCGCCTCGTACTTCCCCGGCGCCGCGCCCGTCGCGGTCCCGCCAGGATCCGCCTGGGTGACGCCGGACCAGCCGCGCCCGTAGAAGCCGATGCCCAGCAGCAGCTTCTCGGACGGGATACCGAGGCTCTTGAGCTTCGTGATCGCGGTGTCCGAGTCGAAGCCCTGCGTCGGGATGCCCGCGTACGAGGTCAGCGGCGAGTGCGGGGCGGTGGGGCCCTGCGCGGCGAAGGCGCCGAAGAAGTCGTACGTCATCGGGTTGTACCAGTCGAGGTACTGCGCGGCGCCCGCGTAGTCCGCGGCGTCGATCTTCCCGCCGTCCGTGCCGTCGGCGGTGATCGCCGCCGTCACCAGGTCGGAGCCGAACGTGCCGCGCAGCGCCGCCGCGACGTCCTTGAAGGCGTCCCGGCCACTGGTGTCGCAGGTCAGCCCGCAGGCGTTGGGGTACTCCCAGTCGATGTCGATCCCGTCGAACACATCGGCCCAGCGCGGGTCCTCCACCAGATCGCGGCAGGACTGCGCGAACGCCGCCGGGTTCTTCGCCGCCTCGGCGAAGCCGCCGGACCAGGACCAGCCGCCGAAGGACCAGATCACCTTGAGGCCGGGGTGCATCGCCTTGAGCTTGCGCAGTTGGTTGAAGTTGCCGCGCAGCGGCTGGTCCCAGGTGTCGGCGGCGCCGTCCACGCTCTGGTCGGCGGTGTACGCCTTCTCGTAGTCCGCGTACGAGTCGCCGATGGCGCACTTGCCGCCGGTGACGTTGCCGAAGGCGTAGTTGATGTGCGTGAGCTTGTCGGCCGAGCCGGACGTCTCGATGTTCTTGACGTGGTAATTGCGGTCGTAGACACCCCAGTTGGTGAAGTATCCGATGACCTTGTCCCCGGCCGCGGCGGCAGGCGCGGCGGCGGACGCGGGCGCGGCCGGTGCCGGGGAGGTCTCGCCGGCCGTGGCGGTGCCGGCCCCGGAGAGCAGCGTCACGCCGAGAACTGCGGTGCACGCGGCGGCGGTGAGCGCCCGGAAACGGGTGCGGGAACGGTGGAGCCTGAACATGAAGTCTCCTCGTGGGGGAGAAGAAGCGGGAAGCACGGGTGGGGGGAAGGGCCTGCCATGTCGCCGACCGGCGGAGATGTCAGGCGCGTTGGAAGGGACTGGTGAAGCGGTTTCAGAAGGGGACGTTAGAAGGACTAGACCACTGGGGTCAATGGTTCGGACCAATTCGCTGCCGCCCCGACGCCGGTTCACCTCCGGTTCCGTACCGCCCGTGGCCGCCCCTGGTACGTGATCGCCGACCCGTGACGCACGCCCTCCGATCGGGCATACTCAACGCGCCACAGCTACCGATCAGCCCCTGCCGCGATCCGGGAGGGCAGCATCGGTGAAGGCAGGTACGACCCGTCCGGGGACCACCCCGGACCCCACGCCGGCGGCGCCCGCCCACACCCGCGCGCGACCGCCGCAGCGCCCGACAGGGAGGAGAGCGCCGCCATGTCCGACCGCGCCCCGCGACCGGTGGACCGTCTGTTGCCCACCGAGGAGGCCCAGGACCTCGTCGCCCTCGTACGCGACATCAGCCGGCGGGAGATCGCCCCGAAGGCCGCCGAGGAGGAGGACGCCGGACGCTTCCCGCGCGAACTCTTCCGTCTGCTCTCCACCTCCGGCCTGCTCGGCCTCCCCTACGACACCGCCCTCGGCGGCGGGGGCCAGCCGTACGAGGTCTACCTCCAGGTACTCGAAGAACTCGCCGCCACCCGGCTCACCGTGGGCCTCGGCGCCAGCGTCCACACCCTCGCCTGCCACGCCCTCGCCGGCTACGGCGGCAAGGACCAGCAGACCGAACTCCTTCCGGCGATGCTGGGTGGCGGCCTGCTCGGCGCGTACTGCCTCTCCGAACCCGCCTCGGGCTCCGACGCCGCCTCGCTCCGGACCAGGGCCGTACGCGACGGCGACCACTGGGTCCTCACCGGCACCAAGGCATGGATCACCCACGGCGGAGTCGCGGACTTCTACACGGTGCTCGCCCGCACCGGTGCGGACGGCGCGCGCGGCATCACCGCGTTCCTCGTACCGGGTGACGCACCCGGACTGAACGCGGCCCCGCCGGAGAAGAAGATGGGCATGAAGGGCTCGCCCACCGCCCAACTCCACTTCGACGGCGTGCGCGTGGCCGACGACCGCCGGATCGGCGAGGAAGGGCAAGGTTTCGCGATCGCGCTCTCCGCGCTCGACTCGGGGCGGCTCGGCATCGCCGCCTGCGCCGTCGGCGTCGCCCAGGCCGCCCTGGACGAGGCCGTCGCCTACGCCACCGGACGGCGGCAATTCGGCAGGCCCGTCGCGGACTTCCAGGGGCTGCGCTTCCTGCTCGCCGACATGGCCACCCGGATCGAGGCCGGACGCGCGCTCTACCTCGCCGCGGCGCGGCTGCGCGACGCGGGCCGGCCCTTCTCCTCGCAGGCCGCCATGGCCAAGCTGTTCTGCACCGACATGGCCATGCAGGTCACCATCGACGCCGTACAGGTGCTCGGCGGCTACGGCTACACGGCCGACTTCCCGGCGGAGCGCTATCTGCGCGAGGCGAAGGTGCTGCAGATCGTCGAAGGCACCAACCAGATCCAGCGGATGGTGATCGCACGCCATCTCGCGGGCCCGGAGACCCGCTGACGGAAGCTCAGGCGGCGTGCTGCCGCACCGTCGGCACCTTGAACGGGCGCGAGCCCGCGCCGCCGACGTGCGAGAAGGGCTGTGTACGCCAGTCGAGTCCCTGGGGGAGCGTCAGCAGCAGCCCGGTCTCCTGCTCCTGGGCCTCGTACGACGAGTCCGCGGGCCGCGCCTCGGAAGCGGCGCGGCCCGTACCGGCGCACACCGACAGTACGAACGGGTTCCACGGAGTGGGGCACAGCGCGTGCTCCGGCAAGGTGTCCTCGTCGGCGAGCAGCGCGATCGGCTGCACGCAGTCCGGGCAGACCACCCGGTACATCTCGAAGGTGTCGTAGGAGTCGATCTCGTCACTCTCGTCGAGATCGACGGAAACCGGCTCGATACGTCCGGCGCGCTTCAGGCTCTGCATGGAGACATTCCCCCTCGGGTGGGCCGACCAGGCTGCTGTGGTCTCGACCACAGCAAGCACTTCCCGTCGCGCGTGCCAGGTAACCGTAAGGTCTCGGCGGACCCGGCCGCAGGTGTGTGGTCTTCGTCACATGCCAGCCGCAGATGCGTGCGGAAGCGGCCCATCCGGCCGGGCGCGACACCGCTCCGGCTGTGCCGGAACGCCCCCGGGGCAATAGGTTGATCCGCATGGAGGAGCTGGATCGTCAGATCGTGGAATTGCTCGTCAAGGACGGCCGGATGAGCTACACCGACCTGGGCAAGGCCACTGGCCTGTCCACCTCGGCGGTACATCAGCGCGTACGCCGCCTGGAACAGCGCGGAGTGATCCGCGGCTACGCGGCCGTGGTCGACCCGGAAGCGGTCGGCCTGCCCCTCACCGCGTTCATCTCGGTCAAACCCTTCGACCCCAGCGCCCCCGACGACATCGCGGAACGGCTCTCCGGGATCGCCGAGATCGAGGCGTGCCACAGCGTGGCGGGCGACGAGAACTACATCCTCAAGGTCCGGGTCTCCACCCCGCTGGAACTCGAACACCTCCTGACCCGCATCCGCTCCCTGGCGGGAGTCTCCACCCGCACCACGGTGGTCCTCTCCACCCCCTACGAATCCCGGGCGCCTTCTTTTTGATGGTGTGGCCCGGTTCGCCTCCGGGGCGCCGCAAGCCGGCGCCGACGGTCGACCGTGCCCGGTTCGCCCGTTCCTCACGAACCTGCGCTCTCTCTCCTGCGGCGCCGACGCGTCCCTTCGGCTCACTCGCCGGCCGGCCGCGCACTCGGGCCGAAGACTCGGCACCGTGTCGCCCGGCCCGACCGCGGCCGGAGGTGCTGATGAGTACGGCAAGCGCCCCGGAGGCGAACCGAGCCCTCCCGGAAAAGGGGCAGACTGGGGCCATGAGTGACCGTATCGGCTCCCAGGCCGACCACCGCACCGTGCTCCTGCGTCGTGGAGAAGTCCACAGCCCCGCCGACCCCTTCGCCACCGCGATGCTCGTCGAGCGAGGGCACGTCTCCTGGGTCGGCTCCGAGGGGGCCGCCGACTCGTTCGTCGCCGGGGCCGATGAGGTGGTCGATCTGGACGGTGCGCTCGTCACGCCCGCCTTCACCGATGCCCATGTGCACACCACGGCGACGGGGCTCGCTCTCACCGGGCTCGATCTGTCGGGCGCCGGCAGCCTCGTGGAGGCGCTGGCGCTCGTGCGGGCCCACGGTGCGGCGCGTCCGGACGAGCGGATTCTGCTCGGGCACGGGTGGGACGCGGAGCGCTGGCCGGAGCGGCGGGCTCCGACGCGGGCCGAGTTGGACGAGGCGGCTGGTGGTCGGCCCCTCTATCTGCCGCGGGTGGACGTGCATTCGGCCGTCGTGACGACGGCCCTGCTCGACCTGGTCCCCGGCGTCGCCTCCCTGGCCGGCTACCGCCCCGAGGGGCCCGTGACCGGCCCGGCGCACCACGCTGTGCGCGAGGCCGCTCATGGGGCCGTCAGTGCCCGTCAGCGCACCGAGGCGCAGCGCGCCGCCCGGTCCCGGGCCGCTTCCCTCGGGATCGGCACGCTCCACGAGTGCGCGGGGCCGGAGATCTCCGACGAGGAGGACTTCATCGCGCTGCTGGCGCTCGCCCGGGAGGAGGCGGGGCCGCGCGTCCACGGCTACTGGGCGGAGCTGGTCGAGGACGAGAAGGGCGCCCGGCGGGTCCGGGAGCTGGGTGCGGCGGGCGCCGCGGGTGATCTCTTCGTGGACGGGTCGCTCGGCTCGCACACCGCCGCGCTGCACGAGCCGTACGCCGACGCCGCCCACTCCGGCACCGCGCATCTCGACGCCGTCGCGGTCGCGGCCCACGTCACGGCCTGCACCGAGGCCGGGCTCCAGGCCGGTTTCCACGCGATCGGCGATGCCGCGATCAGCGCGGTGGTGGCCGGGGTGCGGGCCGCCGCCGAGCGTCTCGGGCCGGCACGGATCCGGGCTGCCAGGCACCGCGTCGAACACGCGGAGATGCTCACCCCGGAGACCGTCACCGCCTTCGCCGAACTCGGGCTCACCGCCTCCGTGCAGCCCGCCTTCGACGCGGTCTGGGGCGGCGACGAGGGCATGTACGCGCGCCGGCTCGGCGTCGAGCGGGCCCGTACCCTCAACCCGTACGCGGCGCTGCTGCGCGCCGGGGTGCCGCTGGCGCTGGGCTCGGACAGCCCGGTCACCCCGTTCGACCCGTGGGGGACCGTCCGGGCCGCCGCCTTCCACCGCACCCCCGGGCACCGGATCTCCGTCCGGGCGGCGTTCACCGCCCACACCCGGGGCGGCTGGCGTGCCGTCGGCCGTGACGACGCGGGGACGCTGGTGCCGGGCGCCCCCGCCGACTACGCGCTCTGGCGTACCGAGGAACTGGTGGTCCAGGCGCCCGACGACCGGGTGGCGCGCTGGTCCACGGACCCGCGCTCCGGGACGCCCGGACTGCCGGATCTCACGCCGGGGCGCCCGTTGCCGGTATGTCTGCGGACCGTTGTCGCCGGGCACACCGTGTTCGTGAGCCCGAACGAGTGACGTACGGACATTTCGTACCGCCGACCGATGCTTTCCGGCCTCTGCCGCGACCTGCGGGTCTTCCGCGCTGACCTGGTGTTTCCGGTCAACGGTGCTGGTCAAGCGGGTATTGACAGTGAGCCGCCACCGGCGGGTAGGTTCGGCCGGGTCCACCACAGGACGTCCGTCCGGCAATCTCCACGCACGTCGTCGAACGCCGCTGGGCCATGGGGCGGTGTGCCGCACCGGCGCACCGCCACTGGGAGCCAGGTCCAGCGCCCGCGTCTCGGGGGCGAGGGAAGGTTTCCGCCGGCCGGCAGGTGCGACCCGGACGGGGCTCCGGCGTTCAGTAGACAACGGCTTTCGGTCGACCCGCAGCCAGCGGGCCCCAGGTCGGCCCGAAGGACGCCGGGTCCCGGTCCGCAGCGCGTGCCCCGTACAGGACCTCGGGCCGGCGGTTCCTTCCGTCATCTCCGGACATCACCGGCCAAGTCGTCCGACACCGGACCACCATCGTGCTCGGGAGCCCCCGTCCGCTCGCTAAGCTGTGGCGTCTGCGTACGGCGATGAAGGGGCAGCAGTGAACGACGGTGGCCAGAGGCGGTACGGCCCGCTCGGTACAGCCTTGGTGATCATCCCGACCTTCAACGAGGCCGAGAACATCACGCCGATCGTCTCCCGCGTGCGCGCCGCGGTACCGGCGGCCGACATCCTCATCGCCGACGACAACAGCCCCGACGGCACCGGGAAGATCGCCGACGAGCTGGCCGCCGCCGACAGCCAGGTCAAGGTGTTGCACCGCAAGGGCAAGGAAGGGCTCGGCGCCGCCTATCTGGCAGGGTTCCGCTGGGGCATGGAGCACGGCTACGGGGTCCTCGTCGAGATGGACGCCGACGGCTCCCACCAGCCCGAGGAACTGCCCCGCCTGCTCACCGCGCTCAAGGGCGCCGATCTCGTGCTCGGCTCGCGCTGGGTGCCGGGCGGGCGCGTCGTGAACTGGCCCAGGACCCGGCAGATGATCTCCCGGGGCGGCAGCACCTACTCACGGGTCCTGCTCGGCGTCCCGTTCCGCGACGTCACCGGCGGCTACCGGGCCTTCCGCAGGGAGACCCTGGAAGGGATCGGCCTCGACGACGTCTCCTCCCAGGGCTACTGCTTCCAGGTGGACCTGGCCCGCCGCGCGGCCGAGGCGGGCTGCCATGTGGTCGAGGTGCCCATCACCTTCGTCGAGCGGGAACTGGGCGACTCCAAGATGAGCAAGGACATCCTCGTGGAAGCGCTCTGGAGGGTCACCGCCTGGGGTGTCGAGTCCCGGGCGAACCGGCTGCTGGGGCGCAAACCGTCCAGGCCGTCCGGTCCAGCGGCCTGACGCTTCCGCCGGCCGGGCCGCCATGATCGTTACGGCCTGCCCCGTACGCCGTAACGGTCCGCGCCCAGGCACACTGGAACCATGACGACCGCGCAATCGCCTCGGCCCGTTCCCAAGCGCTCACGCGCCCGCACCCTCGTCCCCCTCGCCGTAGCCGTCTGGCTGGTGCTGGAGATCTGGCTGCTGACCGTGGTGGCCGAGGCCGCCGGAGGCTTCACCGTCCTGCTGCTGCTCGTGGGCGCGGTCGTGCTCGGCGCGGTGGTGATGAAGAGCGCCGGGCGCCGCGCGTTCCAGAATCTGACCGAGACCCTCCAGCGGCAGCAGAGCCCCGGCACGGCCCCGCCCGAGGGTGCCACCGGTTCCACCGGCAACGGCTTCCTCATGCTCGGCGGCCTGCTGATCATGCTCCCCGGGCTGATCACCGACGTACTGGGCCTGCTGCTGCTCGTGGGGCCCGTACGGACGGCGCTCGGCCGGTACACGGAACGGTCGCTGGAGCGCCGTATGCGCGCGGCGGGTCCGGGTACCCTCGGCGACGCCTTCCAGCAGGCCCGGATGCGTCAGCCCGACGGCAAGGTCGTCCAGGGTGAGGTCATCAAGGAGGACGGTACGCCCGCGCGGCACCCCGAGGACGAGGGCCCGCGTCCGCCGCTGACCCCCTGACCGTCCCCGCGCACGCGGGCACGACGCCGCGGGCCGCGTCACAC
>NZ_JBHZEJ010000035.1:0-81291 GCF_042756365.1 Streptomyces sp. NPDC059092 | reverse complement strand
GCGTCGGTACGTACCGACGGAACCGGGCCCCTTCCTGTTTGCCGTACGGGCGCGTCAGCCCACGAAGATCTCGGTCACCGACCAGATGGCGAGGCCGAGCATGCACAGGCCGCCGATGCGCTGCACGGTCTTCAGCGGGACGCGGGTGGCGATGAACCGGCCCGCCAGCAGGGCCAGTGCCGAGACGGACATCAGCGCGGCGGCCGACCCGATGGCCGTCGACCAGGTGCCGTTGCTCGCGGCGAGGTTGGCCGTGGTGATCTGGGTCAGGTCGCCCCACTCGCTGATGAAGACGGCCATGAAGGCGGTCGAGTAGACCGGCCAGAACCCGGTGACGGTCTTGGTCTCCGTCTCCTCGTCCTCGTCGCCGCTCCCGCTGCGCAGCAGCATGAAGGCGCCGAAGGCGAAGAGCGCGGCCGAGACGAGCTTGACGATCCAGTCAGGCAGCAGCCCGATGAGGCTGCCGGCGCCGATCGCGATGGCGACGTGCACGATGAACGCGGTGGAGGTGCCGAACCACACGTAGAGCGGACGCATGCGCGTGCCCATGGCGAGGGACGCGAACATGGTCTTGTCGGGGAGCTCCGCGAGGAAGATCAGACCGAAGGCGGTGAGGATCGCCAGGGGATCGAGAGACATTCCGGGTGGCTTTCTCTGGGGGCCGGGCCCGGGTCTTCGCGAAGCGCCGTATCGGAGCCAGGAGGACCACTCGGCCCGGCACGACGGTGTTGCCCGCGGGACGCGGACGTGTCAGTGCCTGACCGAAGGTCTCGCCCACCCGCCTCATCAGCGGGCCCGGCCACCGGGAACCCGGGGGTTCCAGTGTGTCGACGACCGGTTCGCGGGGCTACTCCCCTTCGCAGGCCCCTACGGTACCGCACCCGGGCCGCGCGGTGCGTGCCGGGCGGCCCCGTACCAGCGAACCGCGCGGTACGCGCGAACGGTGCGGCGTACGTGTGAACCGTGCGGCGTACGGGGGCCCGGACGGCCCTGTCCGCTGGCCCACCCCCCGGGGCTGCCGTGTAGTGGGTCCTGCGGTCGCGTTCGGGCGGGCGCCGTGCTGCCCCTGGGGCGGCCTGATCCGAGGAGTTCTGAATGAAGAGCAACACCAGGGCAGTCACCGCGATGGCCGCGGCCGTACTCTGCGCGACCGCCCTCGCGGGATGCTCGGGCGGTGACAGCGCGTCGGAGTCGGCCCGGGAAGCGGGAGCCGCCGAGGCCGCCGCCTCCGCGTCGATGTCGATGAGCGCCTCGCCGTCGGCCCTGCCCTCCGAACTTGAGGGCAAGGTGAACGCGAAGGACATCGCGCCGTACGGGAAGATCCTGGTCAACGGCCGCGAGCGGACGCTGTACCTCTTCGCGGCGGACAAGACGAAGGAGTCGACCTGCACCGGGGACTGCGCGAAGGTCTGGCGCCCCGTGCTGGTGACCAACGGCGTCGAGCCGAAGGCGGGCAGCGGGGTCAAGCAGAACCTGCTGTCCACGGTCACCCGCACCGACAACACCAAGCAGGTCACGTACAACAACCACCCGCTGTACACGTACAAGTCCGACCGCGCACCGGGGGAGGCGCACGGCCAGGACGTGACCGAGTTCGGTGCCAAGTGGTACGTCGTCGACGTCGCGGGCAAGCAGGTCACCACCCCGCCGCCGAGCCCGAGCACGAGCCCCAGCGGGAGCATGAGCCCCAGCGCGGGGATGAGCGCCACCCCCAGTTCCAGCGCCAGCTACTGATCCCGCCGACGGTACCGACAGCTCGGAGTAGCCCATGCCGTTCCCGGGCGCCGGCCGCCGGTCGTCCCTCGCCGTCGCACTCGCCGCCGTCCTCGTGACCACGCTCGCCGGCTGTTCCGGCGGCGGCGGTGGCGGTGGCGGGACCCCGTCCGCGTCGCCGTCGCCGCCCGCGTCAGCCGGCGGATCGGCGCGGGTGACGATCGACAACTTCACCTACGCGCCGTCGCACCTGACCGTGGCCCCGGGCGCCGAGGTCACCGTGGTCAACAAGGACTCGGTCGCCCACACCGTGACCGCCACCACCGGCAAGGCGTTCGACACCGGGACCATCGGTCCGGGGAAGACCGCCACCTTCACCGCACCGGCCAAGGCCGGCGCGTACCCGTACACCTGCACCATCCACCCCTTCATGAAGGGGACGCTCACGGTCCGCTGAGCACATCCGGCGAGCACGACCGGCCGGACGACAGCCCCCGCCACCACGCGTACGCGGTGGACGGGGGCTCGGTGTTCCCAGGGGAGCCGGTGGGGCCGGTTCAGCGGCCCGGGCCGCGCTTGCCGCCGCGCGTGCCCTTCTCGTCCTGGTCCGTGTCGTACTCGATCTGCTCCTTGCGGACCTCCGCGGAGACCTCCCGCTGTTCGGTGACCTTCTCGGTCTCCATGCGGACGCGTTCGACGGGGATGGACTCCTTGCTGATCACCGGCTGGTCGGCGTGGAGCGTCACCTCGGTCTGGGCCTCACCGATCCGCATGTCGCGGACCGCGTTCCGGTCCTCGGGCGAGATCGCCTCGTGGACCACCCGGACCTCCTCGTGACTGAGCGGCACGGAGGTGGTGACGTTCTCCGTCACGACGACCTTGCGCAGCCGCGCGTGGCCGACCTCGCGCTCCTCGGCGGTGACGTGCAGCTCCTCCTCGGAGCGGATGAGTTCCTCGCCGTGCTTCTCGCCCGTGCGCATGTCGCCCAGGTCGGCGCCGCGTGTCGCGGACCCGGCCATGGCCGGTCCCCGCGTCCCCTCCGGCGTGGCGGCGCGGCCGGTGGACATGCCCGATGCCGCGGACGTGCCGGTGCCCGCGCGCGACCGGCCTCCGGCCGACGTGCCCATGCTCGCGGCGGTGCCGATGCCGCCCGCCGCGGTGAGCCCGTAGTGCTGGTAGAGCTGCTTCTCCTGGCCGGGGTCCAGGTGTTCGTCGGCATCCAGGCGCGGTGCCTCCTTGACGGTGTCCTTGGCGTACGGCACGTGGATGTCCTCGCCGGCGCGGCGGGCGCCGGACAGCGGAACGAGGCTCTCCTTCATCCCGAAGAGACCGGTCCTGACGGTGACCCACTCCGGGCGGCCCGTACGGTCGCCGACATAGACCTGACCGATGCTGCCGATCTTGTCGCCGTCCCTGTCGTACATGCTCCTGCCGTTCAGACTGCTCGGGTTGTTGAACACGCCTTCGGCTGACATCAGCGATCACTCCTCGCGTGGGGGAAGCGCGTCTGCGGGATGAGGCCCCTCACGGTCAGGCGCGCACGACACCATCGCGCATCCGTACGGGGCCGTCGGCAACCGGAACGGGTCAGTGGGACGGGGCGGCATCGCCCCGCAGCCCAGGCCGGACGGTGTTCCCGGGGGTCGGCTCCGCCGCTGTGCTATCCGCCATTCGGGTGAACGGTGGGTGGGGTGCGCGGGTGCGGCGTGAACGGCTCCGCGCGCGCTCCGCCCCCCTCCTCCGTCATCCTGGAGACCGACGGCCGATGTGCCGGCCGGACGTGACGTACGGAGAGCGGGCCCATGTCTGTGGAACGTGTCGGTCTCGTGGTCCACCAGGGCCGCCCGGTGGCGGTGGAGACGGCCCGTACCGTCCACGCCTGGTGCGACGCGCACGGCGTCCCCTGCAAGGAGATCGACGTGTGGCGGGACCACGAACCCCGCCACGGCGGTCAGGAGGAGGCGTCGGCCGCCGGCCACCCCGACCTCGTGGTCACTCTCGGCGGCGACGGAACCTTCCTGCGTGGCGCGCGGATCGCCGCCAAGAGCGACGCCGCCGTCCTCGGCGTCGACCTCGGCCATGTCGGCTTCCTGACCGAGGTCCCCGCCGAGCAGGTCGGCCACGCCCTGGACGCCGTCCACGAGGACCGGGCGGCCGTCGAGGAGCGCATGACCCTGACGATGCGCGCCTCACGCCCGCCGACGATGCCCTCGGAGGTGGCCGCTCTGCTGAGCCACGGCCGGGGCCCGACGCTGCCCCCGCCCCACGTACGGCCCGGTGCCACCGGAGAGGGATGGGGCGTCCCGCTGGACGTCATCGCCCTCAACGACGTCGTCCTGGAGAAACTCGCCCGCGACCGGCAGGTCGCCCTGGGGGTGTACGTCGCGGGCCGGCTGCTCGCCTCGTACTCCGCCGACGCGCTCATCGTCGCCACCCCGACCGGCTCCACCGCCTACAGCTTCGCGGCCGGCGGGCCGGTGCTCTCCCCGCACATGGACGCCGTGGTCTTCACCCCCGTGGCGCCCCACATGACCTTCGGCCGTACGGTCGTCGCCGCCCCCGACGAGTCCGTGGCCCTGCGGATCCTGCCGCACTCCGGGGAGGTGGCGCTCAGCATCGACGGTCAGTTGCGCGGGGCGCTGGAGCCGGGGGACTGGGTCGGCGTCTACGGGGCCACGTACCGGCTGCGGCTGGTCCGGCTGGGGCCCACCGACTTCTACACCCGGCTGCGCGAGCGGTTCCGGCTCACCGACGCGCCCGCCACGGCGGCCGACGGCCAGGCCGCCCCGCTGTTCCGCCCGGACAGCCCGGTCCCGGACGACCTGGCCCATCTGCGGCTGCCGCCGCCACCGGGGGAGCGCCACGGCTGACGGCCGGACCGGCCCGGGGGTGAACTCCGGCCGTCCGGGCGGTCAGTCGAGCCAGTGGCGGCGGCCGAGGGCGATCAGCCGGAGCCTGCGGCGCGCCGCGGACGCCACCCGGGCCTCCGCCTCGACCCGCGCCCGCGCCCCGACCGGCTCCGCCGCGGGGTGCTGCTCCGCCGCGTGGAGGAACGCGGACGCCGTCATCACCATCTGGTCGACATAGACATCGGCCAGCATCCGCAGATCCTCCCGGCTCCATCCGTCCGACACCGGCTCGGCGGCGAGCGCGGCGGCCACCTCCTCGGAGAAGCGCCGCAGTTGGGCGGCGATGGCCTCGCGCACGGACCGTACGCCGCCGTGCCGCTCGCGGGCGATGAACCGGACATGGGAGGGGTACGCGCGGACGTAGTCCGCCATGACGCCGACGGTGCGGTCGATCCGTTCCTCGTCGCCGTCGGTGGCGGCGAGGATGGTGCCGATCGTCCCGTGCAGGCTGTCGAGCGCCTGCTCGACCAGGGCCACCCCGAGGTCGGCCGGGTCCCGGAAGTGCCGGTAGAAGGCCGTCGGGGTGACGCCCACCGCGCGGGTCACCTCACGCAGTCCGAGACTGCTGAGGCTCTGCTCCTCCAGGAGCAGCAGCGCCGCGTCCAGCAGCGCCTGACGGGTCTTCTGCTTCCGGGCCTGCCGGACGCCCTGGGTGTGACTCATGCCATTCAGTAAACAACCGTTCTCCGGAGAGAGGAAGTTTAGACTCATCATTCAGTGCACAAGTGTTCTCGGAAAGCCTGCTCCACCCCGCTCGACCGTGTTCCTCAAGGAGGCATTTCATGATGTTCCTCGTCGCGGCTCTCCTCCTGATGGGGGTGGTGCTCGGCGCGGTGGCACATGTTCCGCTGCCCGTCACCCTGGTCGCCGCCGCCGTCATCGGGGGCTGGCTGCTGCTGTTCGCCGCCCGGGAGTTCCGCGCCCGCGGGCGGCGGTACTGATGCCCGCCGTACGGCAGCAGCGCGACGCCGACGGCATGGCCGTCGCCTCGTTCGTCCTCGGCCTCCTCGGCCTGCTCGTGCTGAACCTCGTCCTCGGCCCCATGGCGATCGTCCTGGCATCCCTCGCCCTGTGGCGCTCCACCGCGCGCAGGGGCCGGGCCGCCCTCGGGCTGTTCCTCGGAATCACCGATCTCGTCGTCCTCGCCGTGCTGGTCGGCGCGGACCGTACGGTGTCCTGGGGCCTCGCCGGCTGACGCGCCCCGCTCCGCGGCTCCCCGTGGCACGCGAGCCCGGCGGGATCCGGACGAGAGGCGCCCTACGCGCCGGGTGCGCGCCGGGTGCGGGTCCACTCCCGCAGCCCTTCGGCCGTCCAGGTGTTGACGACCCGCTCCGCCGGGACGCCGCACTCCTCGGCCCGCGCGCAGCCCAGGAGTTGCCAGTCGAGCTGTCCCGGCGCGTGCGCGTCGGTGTCGACGGCGAAGAGGACCCCGGCCGCGACCGCCTCGCGCAGCAGCCGCCGGGGCGGGTCGAGACGCTCCGGGCGGCTGTTGATCTCCACCGCCGTGCCGGTCTCCGCGCAGGCCTCGAACACCGCCCGCGCGTCGAACCGCGACTCGGGCCGGCCGCCGCCGGAACCCCGGTCCCGGCGGGTACGGCCGATGACCAGACGTCCCGTGCAGTGGCCCAGCACATCGGTGCGCGGATCGCGTACGGCGGCGATCATCCGCCGGGTCATCGAGGCGGCGTCCATCCGCAGCTTCGAGTGGACGGACGCCACCACCAGGTCCAGCCGGTCGAGGAGTCCGGGCTCCTGGTCGAGCGACCCGTCGGGCAGGATGTCGCACTCGATACCGGTCAGCAGCCGGAACGGCGCCCATCGCGCGTTCAGCTCCGCGATCACGTCGAGCTGTTCGCGGAGCCGCTCGGCCGAGAGGCCGTTCGCCACGGTGAGCCTGGGGGAGTGGTCGGTCAGTACGGCCCACTCATGGCCGAGCGACGCCGCCGTACGCCCCATCGCCTCGACGGAGCTGCCGCCGTCGGACCAGTCGGAGTGCAGATGGCAGTCCCCGCGCAGCGCCGCACGCAGCGTGTGCCCGAGCTCGGCGAGCGGCGTCCCGGCCTCCCGTTCCAGCCGCTCCAGATACTCGGGTACGGAGCCCGCCACCACGGCCTGGACCACCTGTGAGGTCCTGGGGCCGATGCCGCGCCTCCGGCCGAGCGTGCCGGCCGCCGCGCACCGCGCGACCTCGTCGGGGTCCATGGCCGCCACGGTCGCGGAGGCGGTACGGAACGCCTTGACCCGGTAGGTGTCCGCCCGCGAGCGCTCCAGCAGGAAGGCGATCCTGTCCAGCGCCTCCACCGGATCCATGGGCGCCCCAGACTGTCGGTGTGCCGTACGTTCCGCGTCCGGGTCCGTTCCGTCGTCCGGACGCGCGCCTTCATTGTCGGCGGGGCGGGCGCGCCGTGCATCCCGCCCGGGAAACACGGTGAGGCCCCGCGAACGAGGTCGCGGGGCCTCACACGGGCCGAGGGCCACGCCCGGACCCGGTCCGGACCCCCGGGGTGTGTGCCCAGGGGGCCCGGACCGGTCCGTACCGCAGGCCCTCGGTGCCGGTCCCGACCGGATCTCCGCGCGCACCGTGGGCCGGTGCGGCGACGTACGGCCCCTGCCGTTCGGTCCATGCCTTCGGCCGGGTGTCCGGCGTCCGGACGCGCCGCGTGGCGGCGGTGCGGGACGCCGTCCGGCAGGGGCGGCAGGGGCTGGGCGGGCCGGGTCACAGGCCGACCCGGTCATGACGGCGAGTGGCGCGGATGGTGCGGGTGGTGCGGGTGAAGCTGTGGTGCGGGTGGTACGGGGGAACGCTCGGATCAGCCCTGTGCGGAACGACGCTTGCGCGCGGCCCACATGATGCCCGCTCCGGCGACCAGCACGACACCGGCGGCGCCGGCGATCAGCGGGGTGGAGCTGGAAGAACCCGTCTCGGCGAGGTCGCCACCGGCGGGGCTCGGCTGCGACGACGGAACCGTGGCGGGCGCGGTGCTCGCCTCACCCGTCGGGGCCGGTGCCTCGGTGGTGGGCGTGTCCTCGCTGGGCGTCGCCTCGGGGGCGGACTCCGACGGGGCCGGCGGCGACGCCGGCTCCTGCGGCGGGGTGGACTCCGCGGGCGGCGGGGTGGACTCCTCGCCCTCGCAGACCGGTGCGGTCTTGGTCTCGTCCTTGGAGAACTGGTCGCCGTCGGCGGCCTTCACGACGAGACGGACCGTCAGCTCGCTCTTGTGCGCGGGCAGGTCCAGCTTCTTGCTGAAGTTGTTACGGAAATTCTCCGTGGGCAGCAGGTCCTTGCCGTCCACGGTGACCGTCACGGTGTTCTTGTCGCTCTGGCCGTAGGCGGTCAGGTTCAGGCTCACCTCGGAACACGTCACCGACCAGGTCGGCGTGTGCGCGAACGCCGGAGCCGCCGACAGGCCGACGCCGAGGGCGCCGGTCGCCGCGACCGCTATGAAGGCGCTTCTACGCCGCCATGATCTGCTGAATTGGGTCACAAAATCCTCCGCTATAACCGCGCCGCCCACGATGACGGCGCGCGCGCACAGTACCGCCATCGGTGCGGGCGCCAACAATCGCCCCACCCAACTCGTCCTCTCCGTAAGCCCCGTGGACCTGCGGGGACGCCGAGGACCGGCCACGAGGTCCGTGCGGGGGAGGGCCGGGGCAACGGGAGCGGTAACCATGATCGCAAACCGGAGGGATGGCCCGATCATGCCGTCATCACTGCTTTCGCCCGCCAATACGGGGGTGTGGACCGGTGAACCCGGCGCTTCCCCGCCCTCATTCACGACGACATGTCATGCCGGTGGTAAATATTCCGTCAATAATTGGCCAGGAGCTTTCCGTTGCTCCAGGATCCTGCGAATCCCGCCGGGACGGCGGCCGATTGCCGTCAGGCCCCGGCGTATTCCGTTCCCCCTTCCCCGACCCGTTCGCGGCCGGTTCCCTATCGCCCCCGCCGCGTGACCTTTCGCCGTACCCAATGCCGGGCGGCCGTCAGCCGGGGATGGCGCTCCCGCTCCTCCCTGGAGGCCCGGTCCAGTTCCTCCATGAGCCGCCGGGAGCGATGCTCCATGTCCAGCTCGTCCAGGATCCGGTCCAGCTCGGCCAGCAGCGCGCCGTGGAGCTGCCACTGCCCCGGATCGCTCCGCACCTCCGCCAGCAGCAGCCCCGCCAGCCGCGCCCGGCTCGTCCGCGCCGTCTCCAGGTCCTCGGCGAGCCGCGCCTCCGCCGTCTCGGCGCTCCGGGTGACGTCCGTGGTCACCATGACGGCGAAACTCACCACCGCGTCGGCGACCTCGGCCAGCAACTCCCGCAGCGCCGCTCCCACCTCCGGGGTGAACAGCGCCTCCCGCTCCCGCTCCTTGGCGAGGTCGGTGAGCGTCCTGGCCAGCACCCGCAGCACCACCGTGCAGATCTCCAGCGTGTCCAGGCCCGTCCGCAGCACCACCCGGTGCAACAGCCCCTCCTTCACCCGCGGGTTGAGCCGGACACTGTCCTCCGCCTGGCGCAGCGCCGCGTCCACCTCGCTGATGTCGTGGTCGAGCCGGCGCGCCTCGTGCAGCCGCGAGGCGGCGCGCTCCACCGGGACGGGCTCCGTCAGCCCCTCCCCGATCCGCAGCAGAAGCTGGCGCATACGGCGCGCGAGGCCGTCCATGGACTCGCCCGCGGTGGCGACCCACACCGGCGGCGCCAGCAGGAAGTTGAAGAGCAGCCCCACCACCGCGCCGATCAGCGTCTCCAGCACCCGGTCCCACGCGGTGGACGCCACCCGGGGCACCCCGAGCACGAGCATGGCGCTGATCGCGACCTCGGGCACGAACTCGCTCACCCGTACGGCACGTCCGACGACGAGCGAGGCGAGGATGATCAGTCCCAGACTCCACCAGGTCAGGCCCACCAGCACACTGAAGGCGCTGGCCACCAGCACCCCCGTCACCACGGCGTTCACCCTGCGGATACTGGTCGTCAGGGTGGAGTAGAGCGTGACCTGTACGACGAGCAGCGCGGTCAGCGGGGCGGTGAGCGGTGCGGGCTCGTTGCTCAGCCGTACGGCGACCACATAGGCGATGGTCGCGGCGGCGGTCGAGCGCAGCGTCTGGGCGACGATGGGCTCCCGGCGCCACTTCACGAGCTCCGCCACCGGTCCGCTCAGGGACACTCCGACATCACGCACGACCTCTCCCTTCCCCCTCAGGAGCCGTGCCGGACCGCCGGGTAGGCCGGGTGGACGAGCCGGCCCGCGACGCGCTCCGGCCACCCGCGGTTGTGCGGGACGGGGAAGGATGGGGTAGACAGCTCTTCAGCGGGTCGACCGGCATGGGGCCGAGTGGCCGCTCGACTCTCCGAACGGTTGTGCATGCCTTCTTCATCGTCCCGCCAGGACCCGGTTCAGAACTCCACCGCGGGCGCCGCGCCGAGCGCGCGGCCACAGCACCACGGCATCTTCCTCGAACCCCACTACACCGTCGAACTGCCGCCGCACGAGGTCGAGGGCGACGAGGACGCCCCCATGGAGAGCTTCTTCGACCGGCCCGCGACCACCACCACCCGCACCCGTACGCTCACCTCGCGCAGAAAATAGCCGCACCGTCACCGGGCCAGGGCCCAGCGGGTCACCCGGCCCGTCGGCCGTCCGTCCATGACCGCAGTGTGTCGGCCGCCGCCTCGTCGACGGGCCAGGCGATGCGGTAGTACTTCAACGCCTCGTCCTGCGCGACCAGCCGCATCCCCACCGCCGTCATCACGCGCTGCGAGGCGATGTTGTCGTGATCGGCGTCCCCCTGGACGCGGCTGACCCCGCCGGACCGCGCGAACCGCAGCAGCGCGCGCAACGCCTCGGACGCGTACCCCCGCCCATGGACGGAGGGGATCAGTCCGTAGCCGATCGTGACGGCGAGATCCTCGTCGGGAACGCCGTGGAAACCGAGACCGCCGATCGCGTGCCCGTCCGCGCGGCGGCGGATCTCGTACGCGCCGAACGGCCCCGGATCACCGGTGATCGCACACGTCGTCAGGAAGCGCAGGGCGCCCGTGATGTCCCCTTCGGCCGGGTACCCGGGCGCCCACCGGTCCTCGTCCGCGGGCTCGCCCGCCGCCACCCGCTCGGCTTCGAGCACGCTCAGCGGGTGGAGCACCAGCCGCTCCGTCACAAGATCGTCCATGACGGCAGGGGTATCACGGGTCCCCGACGTGCCACCGGCGTTTCACGCGATGTGCGTCGACCGTCCTTCGCGCCGGGTACGGCCGGCCGGACGTCAAGGGCGCGTCAAGGTCCGCCGGGCCCGCGGCAGGGCCCCGTCAAGACCCCGGCCGGCCCCGCCGCCGTGGAGCCGGCGGGCGCACGCTGGAGTCGAGGGCCGCCGGGCCGACGGCCCCGGTTCCGCCGGACCTCCGTACCGGCACGGCGAGGTGGGCCATGCGCTGTTCGCTCCGTGACCGCGTCGCGCTCGGCGCCGCGCTGCTCGCGCCCCTGGCGACCGCGGGGGTGCTGGTGCCGTTCCGTACAGGGGTGGCGAGTACGAATCTGGCGCTGATCCTCGTCGTGGTCGTCGTGGCGGTCGCCGCCCTCGGCAACCGCGTCGCGGGCGCGCTCGCCGCGCTCTCCGCGGCCCTCTGGTTCGACTTCTTCCTCGCCCGGCCCTTCGAACGCTTCGCCGTCACCGACACGAACGACCTCACCACCGCCCTCCTGCTGCTGGCCGTCGGGCTCGCCGTCTCCCAACTCGCCGCGCGGGCCCGGCGGCTGCGGGTCATGACCGTGGTCGACGCGGGGCTCCTCGCCCGGATCCACGACACCGCCCGGCTGGCACGGACCACCGGCTCCTCCGCCGACGTGGTCGACCAGGTCGGCCGCCACCTGGTCGAGATCCTGCGGCTGCGGAGCTGCCGCTTCGAGTACGGGAGCCTGCTCGGGCACCCGGCGCGGCTGGATCAGGACGGCACCGTCGTCGTGGACCGCGAGCCCTGGGACCTGGAAGGACGCGGCTGGCCGGACGGTGAGATCGAACTCCGGGCCGAGGCGGGCGGCCACTACCAGGGGCGCTTCATGCTCCGGCCCACGCCCGGGGCCGTCCCCACCCGGCAGATCCGGCAGGTCGCGGTGACGCTCGCCGACGACGCGGGCGCGGCACTCGAAGCGGCGGCCCCGGTCCTGGACCGCTAGGCTCTGTCTGACGAATAGCGCCGTCCGCCCGTAGGGCGGGGCGCGCGGCGTCCGGTGCACTGCACTCGCTCCGCTCGCTCCGTCTCGGGCGCACTGAATTGCCCTTCGATGCCGAGCGCGATCGCGAGGCGGAGGATCGGCACCCTCGATGGCCCGGACGTACGTGGACGACTCCGACCACGCGGCGAGCGTGCGTGCCAGGCGTCGCGTGCCAGGCGGGATGTGTCAGACAGAGCCTGGGGTGTGACGCTGTCGGGGATCTTGGAATCCGAAAGTACCGATCCTGATGGACATTCCGAGTGGACGGTCCGTTTTCGCCGCTCAGAGGGTCGGTGTACTGCCTGGGGGTGTGGCGGGGAACGCGTCGTTGTCCCGGTGACCGTTGGGCGAACACATCGTTCGTGCTCCCTGGTGTTGGTCACGCACCGAGCAGCAGACCCAGGAATGGCTCTCGCGCTACTCGCTGCGGGCCGCCATCGAGAGCACGATCAGCGGGTTCGTGAATGGCCACGGCATGCGACGCTGCCGCTACCGAGGACAGGGAAAAGCGCACATCCAACACGTCCTGACGGCCATCGCCGTCAACATCGAGCGCCTCAGCGCACTGCCACCGGCTGAGGAAGCACCTGCACCCCGCCGACCCACTGCCTTCCAGAACTACCTCGACCAGCGCGAGCTACCCCGACCGAAATCCTGGCGAACCCTGGGCACCTGACCTCGACAGCCCCAAGATCCCCGAGAGAGCCAAGCTGAGGCGGCACGGTCGCGGCCCGTATCCCGGACTTTCGGGATACGGGCCGCACGCGCCGTGGGTGCAGGTGCGCGGAGATGGCCATGGCGCCGATCGGGGGGAGTCAGCGGTCGGCCGGGGCCCGGGCTGTCCCCGGTGTGTGACGGGGCTCAGTACTGGAGTGCCAGGTCCATGCTCGCCTGCCAGTAGGAGACGCTCGTGGCCGAGTCCGCCGGAGCGGAGGAGCCGGCGCCGGTCCCGTCGTCGCCCTGGCAGGCCGTCAGCGACAGGGAGGCGATCAGTGCGACGGCGCCGAGGGCGGAGGCGCGGGCGGCGCGGACCGCTTCGGTGATCAGCTCCAGGCGGGTCAGGTCCCGCACCAAGGCCAGGACGTGAGTGGAGTCGGTCCGCCGAGTGGTGCGCTCGCGCACCAGTCCGGCCTCCTTGAGGCGGGCCGGCGCGAGGTCGAGGAGTCGGTCAGCACGGTCATCTTCGGCGAGACGGTCGCGGAAACCGGTCAGCACGCTGTGGCGGAAGCCGGGGTCGTCCAGCTCCATGGCCATCGCGTACTTGAAGTCGATGCGGCAGCGGACCGCCTCGGCGGCCTGCCGGTCCGACAGGCCGAGCAGGAACTGCGGCACACAGACGGTGGCCAGTCGAGCGGGCGAGAGACCCGGGCGTCCGTCACACGGGTGCCAGTCGGCGAAGTCCTCGTCGCACCACAGCCCGTCCAGCCGATCGCGCACCCATATCGCCGTCGTACCAACCGGGCTGCTCGCTCGCGCGATCCGCGCAGTCAGAGACGGTACGTGCTCACCGGAACGCGGGCGCAGGGACAGCGGGCACCCCGACAGCTGCATCGGTCATCGGAACCACCCGAGCATGCCTGCTGATCATGCTGCCGCACCGGGAAAACCCAAGATCCCCGACAGAGCCCAGGACTTGTACGACCCGGACCGTCAGAGCCCGTACGAGCCTGCCTGTACGGCGGTGTCCTCACGGGCTGCCGCCGGGATCCGGTCGGCCGCGAGTGCGGCGACGAGCGCGGCGTGGTCGGCCGTGTTCCGGTCGGCGTAGCGCAGCGCGAAATCCGCCACGGCGCGGTCGAAGGTGTCCGAGCCGCCGAGGTAGTGCGCGAGGGCGATCCGGTCCCCGGAGCGGGCGTGCGCCCGCGCCAGGGCCCTGCCGCACAGCTCCGCGTACGCCCGCAGCAGGGGCGGCGGCATGGCCTCGACGACGGCAGGCCCCTTCATGTCCCGGAGCCGACGCCAGTAGAAGTGGTGCCCCTCGGGCCCCGTGACCCAGCCGAGGAAGATGTCGCCCGCCGCCTGGAGCAGCCGCTGCCCCGCGACCACCCGCCGGCCCTGATGGGGGTACACGCTCTGCTGGACATGCGGTGCGAGCACCGACCGCTCGGCCTCCTTGATCTGGAGGAGCAGCGGATCCCCCGCGTCGCGCCCCTCCAGCAGCACGACGAAGCACCGCGTGCCGACACTCCCCACCCCCGTGACCTTGCGGGCCACGTCGACGAGCCGGAACCGGTCGAGGAGCACCCGCTGCTCCTCGGGGAGCGTGCTGCGGTACCCGATGAAGAGCCGCCGGAGCATCGCCGTGTCGAGACGGCCGACCGGTTCGAGCAGCGGCGGGTCGTGGATGATCCGGCGCCGCCCCTCCGTCGTGTCGGTCCTGGTCAGCTTCTCCACCGCCCGCAGACCGGTGCGCCGGCAGTCCTGCGGCAGATCCGCCCCGACGTGCCCCCGCCGGGCCGCCCGGACGAGCGGGAGCAGGTCCGCGGTGTCGATCCGCTCGTACCAGACGCCCAGTTCACCGAGGCGCGCGAGCCGCCGCATCGACGTCCGGTACGCGCCGGCGGCGGCCCGCGCCGCGTCCCTGGCGTCCGCCGCCGGGGCGCCCTGGTCGAGGGCGGCCACCACGACGCTCGCCGCGAGCCGCTTCACATCCCACTCGAACGGGCCGGGAAGGGTCTCGTCGAAGTCGTTGAGATCGAAGAGCAGGCCACGGTCGGGTGCGGCGAAGACCCCGAAGTTCAGCAGATGGGCGTCGCCGCAGAGCTGCACGGTCAGCCCCGTACGCGGCTGGGTCGCCAGATCGGCGGCCATCACGGCGGCGGCGCCGCGCAGAAAGGCGTACGGGGACGCGGCCATCCGCTCGTAGCGCAGCGGCACCAGCTCAGGGACCCGGTGGGCGGCCTGCCGGGCCAGCACGGCGAGCGGGTCGAGCCGGTCGGCGCCCGGTATCCACAGCCCGTGCGAGGACCGGGACGCGTCCTTGCGGGCCGCCCGGCCGCGCTCCGCCCGGTCCGCGGGAGTGGTCATGGCGGCCCCTCTCCCCGTGGTCGGTGCCGTGGCACGGCCGGTCAGCACGAGCATCCCGCCTGGGCGGCCGGGCAGCCCGGTGCGACGGCCGTTCGAGTGATCCGGCGGCCCGCGCCGATCCCGTACGGCGCACGGAGCGGATCCGTACCGTCCGGACGTGTTTGCGGTTCGGCGCGCATTCGCCGAACGCGGCGTGTCGGCCCCTGGTGCGTGGGATGCTCGATAAGCGCCCTTATCGGTGACAACACCGCGTGTTCCCTGGGCGATTCGGGGAGGTCGGATGGATCCGGGCCGGAATTCCGCGGACACGACATCGTCTGCCCGTACGAGAGCCAAGGAGGCCCGCACGGACCCGAGCCACAAGGACCCGAACCGCACCGACCCCGCACGCACGGGGCAGGATCGTACGGAGCAGGACCGTACGGGGCAGGACCGCAGGGCGGCGCGCCGCGAGCGGCTGCTGATGACCGCGACCGACCTGTTCACCACCCGCGGCTACCCGGCCACCTCCATCGAGCGGATCTGTGCCACCGCCCATGTCTCGATCCGCGCGTTCTACGAGGAGTTCGAGGGCCGTGAGGCGCTGCTGATCGCGCTGCACAACGACGTCGCGCGGGCGGGCATGGAAGCCGCGCTGACGGTGCTCAGCGACCCCGGGATGGAGTCGGCGGGAGCCAGGGCCCGGATCTCGGCCCTCACCCGCTCCTACCTGGCCGCCGTCACCGCGGAGCCCGCCGCCACCCGGATCGCGTTCGTCGAGGTCGTCGGCGCCGGCCGCGCGGTCGAGGAACACCGGCTGCTGTGGCGGAGCCTGTGGTCCGACTTCCTCAGCGGGGAGGCGGAGCGCGCCGTCGAGCGGGGCGAGGCCGTTCCCCGGGACTACTCCCTCGCCATCATGGCGCTCATCGGGGCCATCAACGAACTGGTGGCGCACTGGGCCCGCGACGCCACCGCGTTCCCCCGGGAGCTGCTGGCCGACGAACTCGTCCACCACGCGCTCGCCACGCTCGGCATCCCCAACGACGGCAACCCCTCCGACAGCATCCCCGCCGACGGCCTCCTGACGGACGAAGGGAAATGACGCGATGACCGGACTCTGGCACCAAGTGCTCCACACCATGTCCCAGCCCGGGGCATCCCCCGACGACGACCTGCTGGCCCAGGCCGCCGCGGACATCGCCCTGCGCGACCACCCGCGCCCCCCGGCCGACGCCGAGGTGGTCCTGGAGATCGCGCGTACGGAGTTCGCCGCGGTACTCAGTCCGAGCCAGGCCCAGGCCGCCCTGGACCGGGCCCGCAGACTCTCCTCACGGAACGGGGCCGCCACCTAGCAGGCCGCGCCGCGCACGGTGCGCTGCCGGGCGGATAGCCTGAGGGCACGATGAACCGTTTGACGACACCCTGGGGCGAGTTCGGCCTCACCCGATTCCCCGAACATCCCCGCGAGACGCTGCGCGCGTGGGACGCCGCCGACGAGTACCTGCTGCGGCACCTCGGGGAAGGCGGACAGGAAGGCGACGGCGCCCCGGCCGGCACACCCGGACCGGCCGGCCTGTCCGGCACCGTCGTGGTCGTCGGGGACCGGTGGGGCGCGCTGACCACCGCGCTCGCCGGCCACCGGGAGCGGGGCTCCGCCGACCTCGTACAGATCAGCGACTCGTACCTGACCCAGCAGGCGACCCGTGCCAATCTGCGCCGCGCCGGTCTCGACGCGGACGGTGTACGGCTGCTGTCCAGCCGCGACACGCCGCCCGAGCGGATCGATGTGCTGCTGGTCCGCGTCCCCAAGAGCCTGGCCATGCTGGAGGACCAGCTCCACCGCCTGTCACCCGCCGTGCACCCGGGAACCCTGGTCATCGGCACGGGCCGGGTGACGGAGATCCACACGTCCACCCTGAAACTCTTCGAACAGATCCTCGGCCCCACGAAGACCTCCCTCGCCGCCAAGAAGGCCCGGCTGATCTTCTGCACCCCCGCGGCCGGGCGGGTACGGACCGCCAGCCCCTGGCCGCACAGCTACGCGCTGCCCGAAGGACTCGGCTCCGTGTCGGGCCGTACCGTCGTCAACCACGCGGGGATCTTCTGCGCGGAACGCCTCGACATCGGCACCCGGTTCCTGCTGCGCCACCTTCCGCGGAGCCAGGGACCCGAGCGGGTGATCGATCTGGGCTGCGGCAACGGGGTCGTCGGCACCGCCGTGGCACTGGACAACCCGGACGCCACGGTGACCTTCATCGACGAGTCGTACGCGGCGGTGGCCTCGGCCGAGGCCACCTTCCGCAAGAACGTCGACGCCGGAACGCCCGCGGAGTTCGTCCTCGGCGACAGCCTGACCGGCGTACCGGCCGAGTCGGCCGATCTCGTCCTGATCAACCCGCCGTTCCACACGCACCAGTCGACGACCGACGCGACGGCGTGGCGGATGTTCACCGGATCACGCGCGGCGCTGCGGACCGGAGGAGAGCTGTGGGTCATCGGCAACCGGCACCTCGGCTACCACACCAAGTTGCGCAGGCTCTTCGGCAACTGCGAGACCGTGACGAGCGACCCGAAGTTCGTCATCCTGCGGGCCGTCAAGCGCTGAGGCGCCGGCCCGGCCGCGCGTTCCCTTTTCGAACGCCTCTCATCTGCGAGGAAGCATCATCTGAAGAATTGTAAATGCGAGGCTGTCCGGCCTATCTTGTCGCACATGCCTTCCTACACGATCGGTCAGGCGGCCCGGCTCCTCGGCGTGAGCCCCGACACCGCGCGCCGCTGGGCCGACGCGGGCCGGGTCGCCACCCATCGCGACGAGGGCGGACGCCGTCTCATCGACGGCCGCGCGCTGGCCGCGTTCTCCGTCGAGGTCGCCCAGAACGGCACCGACGAGGACGAGGTCTCGTACACCTCGGCCCGCAACGCCTTCCCCGGCATCGTCACCGCCGTCACCCTCGGCGATGTCGCGGCCCAGGTGGAGATCCAGGCGGGGCCGCACCGGCTGGTCTCGCTGCTGACCCGGGAAGCCGTCGAGGAACTGGGCCTTGAGGTCGGCATGCGGGCCACCGCCCGGGTGAAGGCCACCAGCGTGCACGTCGACCGCGTCTGAACCGAGCCGGCCGCGCCCGAACGTCCCGGCCGCGCGGCCGGTCCCGGTGCCGTTCCACGCCCCGCGCCCTACTCCGCCCCACCGCCAAGGAGCACCCTCATGTCTCTCGCCCCGACCCGCCGCCGCGCCGCCACCGCGCTCGTGACCGCCGCCCTGCTCCTGCCGCTGGCGGCCTGCGGCGGCAAGGACGACGCGAAGGACTCCGGCTCGGCCGCCACGGACGGCGCCTCGTCGGGCGGCGCCCCCAAGGCCCAGCTCACCGTGCTCGCCGCCGCCTCGCTCACCGACGTGTTCAAGACGGCGGGCGCCGCGTACGAGAAGGCCAACCCGGGCACCGAGCTCACGTTCTCCTTCGCCGGTTCGCAGGAACTGGCCGCGCAGGTCAACCAGGGCGCCCCCGCCGACGCGCTGGTCACCGCCGACACCAAGACCATGGACGGGCTGAGCAGCGACACCGGCACCCCGACGGTCATCGCCAAGAACCGCCTGGTCATCGCCACCGGTGAGGGCAACCCGGAGAAGGTCGGGGACTTGAAGGACCTCGCCGACCCGAAGCTGAAGGTCGTCCTGGCCGCCCCCGAGGTGCCCGTCGGCCGCTACAGCAAGCAGGTGCTGGACGCGCGGAAGATCGAGGTGAAGCCGGTCTCGCAGGAGCCGAACGTCCGCGCCGTGCTGAGCAAGGTCGAGCTGGGCGAGGCCGACGCCGGCATCGTCTACAAGACCGACGCGGCCACGGCGACGGACAAGGTCGACGCCGTGGAGATCCCCGACGCGCAGAACGCGATCGCCCAGTACCCGGCCGCCACGCTCAAGACGTCCAAGAACGCCGACGCCGCCACCGCGTTCGTCACCTGGCTCAGCGGCCCGGAGGCGCAGAAGATCCTCCAGGCGGCCGGTTTCCAGAAGCCGTAACGGCCCCGCCGGCCGCTGTCACGACGCGTCGCCGCACGGTCGTCCGTGCGGCACCCGCGCCGTACCTGTGCGGCACCCGCGCCCGTACCCACGCCGTCGTACCCGCGCGGCCCCGTGACCTCCTCCCACCCGATCCCGCCCGGGGGCCCCGATGAGCCGTTCCCGCATCCGTGGGCTCCGCGCCCCCGTCGCCCTGGCGCTCCCCGCGCTGCTCGCCGTCGCGTTCCTGCTGCTGCCCCTGATCGGGATCCTCGCCCGCACCACCTGGGGCGAGCTGGGCACCCATCTCACCAGCCCCGGCGTGGTCCAGGCGCTGAAGCTGTCGCTGCTCGTCTCCTTCTGGGCGCTCGCGCTCTCGCTGCTGCTCGGTGTGCCGCTGGCCTGGCTGCTGGCCCGGGTGGACTTCCCCGGCAAGACCCTCGTGCGCGCCCTCGTCCTGCTGCCCATGGTGCTGCCGCCGACCGTCGGCGGTGTGGCGCTGCTGCTCGGCTTCGGCCGGCGCGGGCTGCTCGGCCCCTGGCTGGAGGACACCTTCGGCATCACCCTGCCGTTCCACACCTCGGGCGCCGTGGTCGCCGCGACCTTCGTCGCGATGCCGTTCCTCATCATCAGCCTCGAAGGCACCCTCGCCGGGCTGCGGCCCGCCTACGAGGAGACCGCCGCGTCGCTGGGCGCCTCGCCCGTACGGGTCTTCCTCACCGTCACCCTGCCGATGGTCGCGCCGGGGCTCGCCGCGGGCGCCGCGCTGACCTGGGCGCGCGCGCTCGGCGAGTTCGGCGCCACGATCACCTTCGCCGGGAATCTGCCCGGCACCACCCAGACCCTGCCGCTCCAGGTCTATCTGCTGCTCCAGGACTCACCGGAGGCCGCCACCTCGGTCTCCCTGCTGCTGCTCGCCATCGCCATGGCCGTCCTGATCGCGCTGCGCGGACGCTGGACCGGCCATGCGGCCGACCGCGCGCCGGGGCGCGGCCCGCTGCCGGACGGCGACGTCACGGGGGACCCCCTGGCGCCCGCGTCGGCGACCCCCGCCGCCCCCGGTGCCACCGGGCCGAAAGAGCCGAAAGAGCCGAAAGAGCCGGAAGGGCGGGAAGGGGCGTCGGAGCAGTGGCGGCTGCACGCCGAGGTGAGCGGTTTCAACCGGCTCGTACTGGACGCCGAACCCGGCACCACCCTCGCCGTCGTCGGCCCCAACGGCGCCGGGAAGACCACCCTGCTCCGCGCGCTCCTCGGCCTCACCCCGCGCGCCCACGCGGAGCTGCGCCTCGGCGAACTGGACGTCACCTCCCTGCCGCCGCACCGCCGGGGCGTCGCCTGGGTCCCGCAGAACGGCGCGCTCTTCCCGCACCTCAGCGCCCTCGCCAACACCGCGTACGGGCTGCGCGCCCACGGAGTACCCCGCGCCGAGGCCCGCCGTACCGCACAGCGCTGGCTCGACCGGCTCGGCGTCGGACAGCTCGCCCACCGCAAGCCCCACCAGGTCTCCGGCGGGCAGGCGCAGCGCGTCGCACTCGCCCGCGCGCTGGCCGCCCGCCCCCGGCTGCTGCTGCTGGACGAGCCGCTGGCCGCGCTCGACCAGACCACCCGGGCCCAGGTACGGCACACCCTGCGCGGCCACCTCGACGGCTTCGGCGGGGTCTGCCTGATCGTCACGCACGACCCGGTCGAGGCGGTCTCCCTCGCCGACCGGGTCCTCGTACTCGACGAGGGGAGGGTCCTCCAGGACGCGCCGCCCGCCGAGGTGACCCGGCATCCGCGCTCGCCGTGGGTGGCCCGGATGCTCGGCCGCAACGCCTGGCCCGGCGTCTTCGGCCCGGACGGGTTCATCCTCGACGCGGGCGGCCGGCTGGTGGTCGCGGAGCCGTTGCCGGAGGGCGCGCGGGCGCTGGCGATCATCGCTCCGGAGGCCGTCTCCGTCCACCGGGAGCGGCCCGGCGGCAGCCCCCGTAACGTCTGGCCCGGCACGGTCAGGGAGATCACCGCGCTCGGCAGCCGGCTGCGCGTCCTGATCACCTCGGACGAGGCGCCCGACCTGGTCTCCGAGATCACCCCCGAGGCGGCGGCCGAACTCCGGCTGGCCGACGGGGTCCCGGTCTGGACCGGCGTCAAGGCCACGGAAGTCACCCTCGTACCCCTGTGACCCGTACCCCCGCGCCCCGGGTACCGCCACCGGACGGGCCGTTCCCCCGGGACCGGGAGCCTGACAGGGTGACGGCGGTCGCCGACGGGGCACCAGCCCCACCCGGGGAGGGGGAACCGGGGAAGGGCCGAAGCCACCGCACGAGCAGGGGAGCAAGTGTTGTTGCTGCGTCAACTGGAGTATCTGGTCGCCCTGGCCAGGGAACGCCACTTCGCCCGGGCCGCGGCGGCCTGCTACGTCTCCCAGCCGTCGCTCTCCGCCGCCATCCGCAAACTCGAACACGAGCTGGACGTGCCCATCGTCCGTCGTGGCCGCCGCTTCGAAGGGCTCACTCCCGAGGGCGAGCGCGTCCTGCTCTGGGCGCACCGCATCCTCGCCGAGCGCGACGCCCTGCGCCATGAACTCTCCGCGATGCGCGGCGGCCTCGCCGGGACCCTGCGCCTGGGCGCCATCCCCACCGCGCTCACCGCCGCCTCCCTGCTCACCACCCCCTTCGTCGAACGCCACCCGCGCGCCCGTGTCTCGCTCGACTCGCTCTCCTCGCGCGACATCGCCCGGAAGCTGGCCGCGTTCGAACTCGACATCGCCCTCACCTATCTGGACGACGACAGCCTGGGTCAGGTCCGCAGAACCCCGCTCTACGAGGAGCGCTATCTGCTCCTCACCCCGTACGACGGCCCGCTCTCCGGCCACCCGGTCGTCCGCTGGGCGAGCATCGCGCGGCAGCCGCTCTGTCTGCTCTCCCCGCAGATGCGCAACCGCCGGATCATGGACGAATACTTCGCCGCCGACGGGGTGCCCGCCGTCGACCCCGCCATCGAGACGGACTCGGTCGCAGGCCTGTACGCGCACCTCACGGCCGGCCACTGGTCCAGTGTCATCTCGCACGCCTGGCTGCACATGTTCGGCGTCCCCGACGGGATGCGGGTGGTTCCGCTGGAGCACCCTGCGCGCGGCCCCCGCGTCGGCCTGGTCATCGCCGACCGTTCGCCCGAACCCGTCCTGGCCAGGGCCCTGCTGGAGACCGCCAGGGAGGCGGACGTACGGGAAGCGCTCGACCGGCTCCTCGACATCCACCTGCGCCCGGCCACCCCGCCCGGACAGCGGCGGTAGCCGCGCCCGGGCCGACGCCTCGACGACGCGTACCCGGGCCCGGCAGTCCCCTGAGGACGGGACCACCGGCCGACCGCGCCACCGTCCCCCGCATGAGCGCCCACGACGTCGTCACCGCGGGGGCCGTACGGAACAGGGTGGGATAGCCGCGTCCTATCCCGCCATAGGAAAGTTCGCTTTGACCGTGGTCACCGGCCCCCGGGAAGGTGGACGCACCTTCCCGCTGCAACGGATGAGGAGCCGCAGTCATGGCAAAGGTGCTGTGTGTGCTGTACGACGACCCGGTGGACGGCCGGCCCAAGTCCTACGCCAGGGACGGCCTTCCCCGCATCGACCACTACCCCGGCGGCCAGACCACCCCCACCCCCCGGGCCATCGACTTCACCCCGGGCGAACTCCTCGGCAGCGTCTCCGGAGAACTGGGGCTGCGCGGCTTTCTGGAGTCCCAGGGCCACACCCTGGTCGTCACCTCCGACAAGGACCGGGAAGGGTCCGTCTTCGACCGGGAACTGGTCGACGCCGACGTGGTCATCTCGCAGCCCTTCTGGCCCGCCTATCTGACGGCCGATCGGATCGCGAAGGCCGAGAAACTGAAACTCGCCGTCACCGCGGGCATCGGCTCCGACCACGTCGACCTCGACGCCGCCATCGCCAAGGGCGTCACCGTCGCCGAGGTCACGTACTGCAACAGCATCAGCGTCGCCGAGCACGTGGTGATGATGACACTGTCACTCGTACGGAACTACCTCCCCTCCCACCAGTGGGTCCTGGACGGCGGCTGGAACATCGCCGACTGCGTCTCCCGCTCGTACGACCTGGAGGGCATGCAGGTCGGCACGGTCGCCGCCGGCCGTATCGGACTCGCCGTCCTGCGCCGTCTCGCCCCCTTCGACGTGGGGCTCCACTACACCGACCGGCACCGGCTGCCCGAGTCCGTCGAGCGGGAGCTGAACCTCACCTGGCACGCGAGCACGGCCGACATGGTCCCGCACTGCGACGTCGTCACCATCAACGCGCCCCTCCACCCGGAGACCGAGGGCCTGTTCGGTGACGAGCTGATCGCCACCATGAAGCGCGGCGCCTATCTCATCAACACCGCCCGCGCGAAGATCGCCGACCGTGACGCCATCGACCGCGCGCTGCGCGGCGGACAGCTCGCCGGGTACGCCGGTGACGTCTGGTACCCGCAGCCCGCGCCCGCCGACCACCCCTGGCGGACCATGCCGCACCACGGCATGACCCCGCACATCTCCGGCTCCTCGCTCTCCGCGCAGGCCCGTTACGCGGCGGGCACCCGGGAGATCCTGGAGTCCTGGTTCGCCGGCACACCCCTGCGCGAGGAGTACCTGATCGTCGACCGGGGCGCCCTGGCCGGGACGGGAGCCCACTCCTACTCCGTCAACAAGTCCTGACTGAGCGGATCTGATTGGACATCAGAAATGTCCTGAAGGACATCATCTGACGGGAAAACAGCCGTCCCCGCCGCGCCCCCGGCCGGGGACGGCTGTGCCGTTGCCGAACACGGGCGCGGCACACTGGTGCGGTGTCCACACTTCCTCACCAGGTACCCCACGGCTCCACGGCGGGCCACATGGTCGTCTGCGGCGACGACACGCTGGCCCACCGGCTGGCGGGCGAGCTGCGCCATGTCTACGGCGAGCAGGTCACCCTGGTCGTGCCGCCGGTACGGGCCTCCCGGCTGCCGCCGGCTCCGGTCGCCGGGTCCGGCAGGGCCTCGGCCTTCTTCGGCCGGATGTCCGCGGCCATGGCCCGTACCGCGGCGACCCTGCCGGACCCGGCGGGCGGCGACCCCGGCGGAGGGGGGAGCGGGCCTCGGGTCCTGGAGACCGACGAACTCGACGAGGACGTGCTCGTGGAGGCCGGGGTGGCGGAGGCGGCGGCCCTCGCCCTCGTCCACGACGACGACGAGATCAACATCCGGGCCGCCCTCGCCGCCCGCCGCCTCAACCCCCAACTGCGCCTGGTCATCCGGCTCTACAACCGCAAGCTCGGCCAGCACCTCGAAGGGCTCCTCGACCAGGCCGCCGCCGTCGCGGTCCCCGGCCTCGACGCGAGGGCGCTGGACGCCACCACCACCGTCCTCTCGGACGCGGACACGGCCGCCCCCGCGCTCGCCGCCACCGCCGTCGCGGGCACCAGCAAGGTCATCCGCGCGGACGGTCTGCTGCTGCGCGCCGTGGAACGCGTCCCGCCGGGCCCCGGCCGGGTCGCCGATCCCGGGCTGTGCACCCTCGCCCTCCTCTCGGCCACCACCAACGACCCCGCGGGTACGGAGGGTTCGGAGAACAGCGGTCAGGAGGCCCCGCAGCTGCTGCCCGACGACGCGAGCGCCGCCGCCGCCACCGGCCGCGGTACGGTCGTCCTGGAAGCCGTGTCCCACGCCGGCCCCGATCTGCCGACGAGCCGGCTCGCCGGCCGGGGTGCCCCGCTCGCCTCGCTCTTCTCCCGCCGGCTGCGCTGGTCGTTCGCCGGGATCATCGCCGCCGTACTCGCGCTGGCCGTCGCCTCGTGGATCGCCACCGACGTCCGCCCGCTGGGCGCCCTCTACCTCACGCTGCTCGACCTCTTCGCCATCGGCGACCCGGCGGTCGGCGAGCCCGTGAACCGGCAGGTCATGCAGCTCCTCGCCATGGTGACCGGGATTCTGCTGCTGCCCGTGGTGCTCGCCGCCGTCCTGGAGGCCCTCGGCACCTTCCGTACGGCGTCCGCGCTGCGCCGTCCGCCGCGCGGCCTGTCCGGCCATGTCGTCCTGCTCGGCCTCGGCAAGGTCGGTACCCGCGTCCTGGTCGCCCTGCGCGAGCTGGGCATCCCCGTGGTCTGTGTGGAGGAGGACCCCGAGGCGCGCGGCATCGCGCTCGCCCGCAGGCTGCGGATCCCGACCGTCCTGGGCGACGTGACCCAGGAAGGGGTGCTGGAAGCGGCCAAGATCGAACGGGCGCATGCCCTGCTCGCCCTCACCAGCGTCGACACCACCAACCTGGAGGCCGCGCTCTACGCCCGCTCCGTCACCCCCGATCTGCGGGTGGCCCTGCGGCTGTACGACGACGACTTCGCGACCGCCGTCTACCGCACCCTGCGCGCCGCCCACCCCGGGGCGCTGACCCGAAGCCGCAGTGTCTCCACCCTGGCGGCCCCGGCCTTCGCCATCGCCATGATGGGGCGGCAGATCCTCGGGGCGATCCCCGTCGAGCGCCGGGTGCTGCTGGTCGCCGCGATCGATGTCGCGGGCCACCCCCGGCTTGAGGGGCGTACGGTCGCCGAGGTGTTCAGGCCCGGCGCCTGGCGGGTCATCGCGCTCGACACGGCGGAGCCGGGGGACCGGGCGCCGGATCTCACGGACACGCGGCCGGGCCCCGAGGGGCGGCGGCCCCCCGGGCTCGTGTGGGACCTGCATCCCGGTTACGTGCTGCACGCCAGGGACCGGGTGGTCCTCGCCGCCACCCGGCGCGGCCTCGCCGAACTGCTCGGGCGGCAGTACGCCGCCAGGGCCAGGCCGGCTCCGGACCCCGGACAGCGCGGCTGACCGGGGGCCACCGGGGATGCGACCGGGCCGGAGGGGCACGAGAATGGCCCCACCGGACGAACGAGGAGGCCGGCATGAACGAAGAGTCCGCTGCGCAGCCCGAGATCGAGATCGAGAGCGCGACCCCGGACCGGCTGCTCCACACCGGAGCCTGTGAAGAGGTGACGGCCGAGGATCTCGCGCTCGCCTCCGGCCGCGACCTCACCCCGGAGAGCCTCGCCTGGGCCCGGCGCCGACTGGCCGAGCGAGGGCGGGCGGCCATCGAGGAGCAGCTTCCGTGACGAGCGGGCCTCTCCCGTACGGCGACCGCTGAGGGGAGCGGCCGTACGAGGGCGGCCGTGAGGAGGCGCCGGTACGAGGGCGCCCGTACGAGAGCGGCCCTATGGAGGCGCCCGTACGAAAGCGCCTGTACGGGTGCGGCCGGCCCCCGGCCGGTACGCGCCGGGGGCCGTGAGAAGGCGCCCGTACGAGAGCGGCCGTACGAAGGCGCCGTGAGAAGGCGCCGAACGGAGGCGCCCGTGCGCATACCAGCCAGCCCCGGCCGGTACGCGCCCCCTCAGCCTGTGCGCACCCGCACGAACGCGGGCCCGCACGACGCGCCCCCTCAGCCGGGCCGCGTTGCCGCGCCCGGCCCCAGCCGGCCCGCCATCGGCCCCGGCAGCCCGCCCTGCCGTCGCCCCCTGGCGCTGTCACGTCCCGGCACCGCACCGCCGCGTTCCGCCACCACCCCCGGCGCTGCCCGTTTCCCCGGTGATCGCTTCCGTAGGCCCGATGTCCTCCCGCTTGTCACCGAACTCCCTTACGCTGCCTCTCTGTTGACATGCCCAAGACATGCATGCCGAGAGGAACCCAAGGGATATGGCAAAGCTTCTTCGTACGACCCTGGTGGCCGGCGCCGCCGCCGTGCTCGCCCTCGTCACCACCCCGGCCGGGGCCGCCGACACCGGCCAGTTGCCCTACCCCTCCGGCACCGGGGTCGGTGTCCACAACGCGTACGAGAAGGCCACCTTCCCCTACTTCGCCGACGCCCTGGACTCCGGCGCCGGGATGCTCGAACTCGACGTCTGGACCAATGTGTACGGCGCCTCCTGGCGCGTGTCGCACTCCAACCCGATCGGCAACGACAACAACTGCGTCAACGCGGCGAGCGCCGCCGAACTGCGCACCAAGACGCGTAACCGCGATCTGCCAGGCTGCCTCGCCGACATCAAGGTCTGGCACGACGCCAACCCGGGCCACCGCCCCGTCGTGCTCAAGCTGGAGATGAAGGACGGATTCCAGGGCCAGGGCGGCCGTGGCCCCGCCGCCCTCGACGCGCTGCTGACCGCCAAGCTGGGCGACGCGCTCTACCGCCCCGCCGATCTGGCCGGTGGCCACGCCGACCTCGACCAGGCGGCCCAGGCCGGCGCCTGGCCGACGCGCGCGCAGCTCGCGGGCAAGTTCATCGTCGAACTCATCCCGGGCACGGTGGAGGAGCAGAACCCGCTCGACACCCTGTGGACCGACCGGGAGTACGCCATTTACCTGCGCGACCTCAAGGCGGCCGGCCGGCTGGGCGAGGCCTCGGCCTTCCCCGCCGTTCACAAGGCCGCGGCCGGTGATCCCCGTACCCGGTACACGGACGCCACGCTCAGGCCCTGGTTCGTCTTCTTCGACGGCGACGCCGCCGCGTACGCGGCCGGCACCATCGACACCGCCTGGTACGCCCAGCGGAACTACTTCCTGCTGATGACCGACGCGCACAACGTGGCGCCCGCCATCGACGGCGCCAACCCCACCGAGCAGCAGGCCCGCGACCGGCTGGTGCTGCTCGCGCAGCGGAACGCGAGCCTGATCTCGGCGGACTGGCACGCGCTGCCGACCGTCCTCGCGTCGGTGGTCCCGCGCGCCACGACGGCCCCGTAACCGGCACCGCCTCCCGGGACGGCGCCTCCGGGGCGTGCGCCTCCCGGGACGGCGCGGACGCTCAGTCCGGCCGCTGCGGGGCCCGGCCGTGGGCCGCCAGTACCGTCCCGACCGCGTCCGCCTCCTCCGCCGTCTTGTCCTCGCGGTAGCGCACCACCCGCGCGAAGCGCAGCGTCACCCCCGCCGGATAGCGGGACGACCGCTGAAGCCCGTCGTACGCGATCTCGACGACCAGTTCGGGACGTACGGTCACGGTGAAGCCGTCGTCCCGCAGCGCCAGTTCCCGCAGCCGGCCCGTCTGCCACTCCAGCATCACGTCCGTCAGCCCCTTGAACGTCTTGCCGAGCATCACGAACGAGCCGTCCTCCCGCCGCGCGCCGAGATGCAGATTCGAGAGCCGTCCGGTCCGCCGGCCATGACCCCACTCGGCGGCCAGCACCACCAGATCCAGGGTGTGCACCGGCTTCACCTTCAGCCAGCCGGCGCCCCTGCGGCCCGCGCTGTACGGCGTGTCGAGCGCCTTCACCACCACCCCCTCGTGCCCCCGGTCCAGGGTCTCCCGGAGGAACGCCTCCCCGGCCCCGGGATCGGCGGGAGCCCCCGGACCGGCCGGGACGACGAGCCGCCGTACCCGCATCGGCTCGGGCACCAGCCGCGCCAGCACCTCGTGCCGGTCCGCGCACGGCAGATCGAGCAGATCCTCCCCGTCGGCCGCGAGGACGTCGAAGAAGACCGGCGACAGCGGCACGGCCGTCGCGGCCGACGAGACGTCCGTACGCGACCCGACCCGCCCCGCGACCTCCTGGAACGGCCTCGGCCTGCCCCGCTCGTCCAGCGCGATCACCTCCCCGTCCAGCACGAACCGGTCGCCGCCCAGCCCCAGCGCCGCCGCGGTCACCTCCGGCAGCCGCCCGGTGATCTCGTCGAGGGTGCGCGTGAAGACCCGTACCGTGGCCCCGTCCCGGTGCACCTGCACCCGGATCCCGTCCAGTTTCTCCTCCACCACGCACTCCCCGAGCCGCTCGACCGCCTCCGCCACGCTCGTGGCGCTCTGCGCGAGCATCGGCAGGACGGGACGGCCCACCGTCAGCAGGAACTCCTCCAGTACGTGCGGACCCTCCGCCAGCAGCCGCTCGGCCACCGGCAGCAGCGACCCCGCCAGCATCACCGCCCGCCGTACGGCCGCCGAGGAGGCGCCCGACGTCTGCGCGAGCGCCTCGACCGCGACCGCCTCCAGCGCGCCCTGACGCACCTCCCCGGAGATCAGCCCCACCAGGAACCGCTGCTCCTCCCCGGTGGCCGCCCCCAGCAACTCCCGCACCAGCCGCCGACGCTCACCCTGCGCCCCGGCCCCCGAGACGGCCGCGAGCGCGCTGAACACGGCGTCGGTGCCGTGCACGGTCAGCGAGGCCCGGTCCGCGGGCGGCGGCGGGTCCTTCAGCGCGTTCCAGCCGACCCCGATCCGCCCCTGGGGCAGCCGCCCCGCCAGATAGGGGATGACGACGGGCACGTCCCGCGGCCCGGCCGACCGGAAGACACCGGCCAGCAGGGAGATCTTCCGGGTCCGTGCCGAGCTTTCGGCGACCTCCCGGGAGACACGGGCCAGCGGTGCCAGCAGCATGCTGCCATCGTGCAACGCCGGACGCGGCTCCGCCCGTCAGGAGCGGTCCGTGCCCCCGGCGTACCTGCGCGACCGTGACGTACGTACGCCACGGTCACGTACGTACGCGACGCCCGCACCCGGCGCTGGGCTCTGTCTGACGAATAGCGCCGTCCGCCCGTAGGGCGGGGCGCGGGGCGTCCGGTGCGCTGCACTCGCTCCTCTCGGCGCACTGAATTGCCCTTCGGATGCCGAGCGCGATCGCAAGGCGGAGGATCGGCGCTCTCGACGACCCGGACGTACGTGGACGACTCCGACAACGCGGCGAGCGTGCGTGCCAGGCGTCGCGTGCCAGGCGGGATGTGTCAGACAGAGCCTCCAGGGCGTGCCGCGGGCCGACCACCGGGGCGGCGGCGGTACGGGCAGGGGAGGCAGGGGCCATGAAGAAGACAGCGGCGGCGGGGACGGCGGGTCCGGCCCCGGCGGCCGGTCCCGGGCTGTCACCCGGCCCGGACACCGTCACCCACCGGCTCCTCGCCGCCGGCGACCTGCTGCGCCGCGGCCCTGGCCGGGCCCGCGGAAAGCCGCCGCCGCGCCACATCGAGCGCGCGACGGCGCGGCTCGGCCCCGACACGTGTCCCGCCCCGTACACACTCCAGGCCAGGGCCGCCATACTGGACGGGCCGGGGAGGGCGCAGCGAGGGTGATGGGGGGCCACGGCACGCGATGGCGGACAGCATGCTGATCCAGGGCCGCTACCGGCTGCTCGATCTCATCGGGCGCGGTGGGATGGGCGAGGTCTGGCGGGCACGCGACGAGTCGCTCGGCCGGCAGGTCGCCGTCAAGTGCCTCAAACCGCTCGGCCCGCAGCGCGACGACTCCTTCACCCGGATCATGCGCGAGCGGTTCCGCCGCGAGGCCCGGGTCGCGGCGGCCCTCCAGCACCGCGGCGTCACCGTCGTCCACGACTTCGGCGAGTACGACGGGGTCCTCTACCTCGTCATGGAACTGCTGGAGGGACGCAACCTCAGCCAGCTCCTGGAGGACCACGGGAACCTGCTCCCGGTGCCCGACGTCGTCGACATCGCCGAGCAGGTCGCCGACGCCCTCGCGTACACCCACGAACAGGGCATCGTCCACCGCGACCTGAAGCCCGCCAACATCATGCGGCTCACCAGCGGCGCCGTGAAGATCTGTGACTTCGGCATCGCGCGCCTCGGCCACGACATCGGCTTCACCTCGCGTCTCACCGGTACGGGCATCGCGATGGGGACCCCGCACTACATGTCGCCCGAGCAGATCGGCGGCGGATCCGTCGACCACCGCAGCGATCTCTACTCGCTCGGCTGCGTGCTGTACGAGATCGCCACCGGCGCCCCGCCGTTCGACCTGGCGGACGCCTGGTCGGTGCTGGTCGGCCACCGCGACACCATCCCCGAGGCGCCCAGCGGCCACCGCTCCGAGCTGCCCGCGTTCTTCGACGGGATCGTCCTCGACCTGCTGGCCAAGACCCCCGAGGAGCGCCCCGCCGACGCGGGCGTCCTCCGGCGCAGGATCAGCGAGGCCCGCGCCGGCACGGGACTCGGCGGCGGCCTCGGCACGCTCGCGGGCGGCTACGGCCGTCCGGCGCTCGGCGGCCCCGGCGCGGGGACGGCCGCGTACTCCGTCGGCGGCTACGGGGCGGGGCGCCCCGACGGCGCGCCCCTGCCGTCCTGGAGCCGCTCCATGACCACGGGGCACAAGGCGATCGGCCTGGCCGACCCGCGGCCCACCCCGCCCGACCGCACCGCCGGGCTGACCGGCGAGTGGACCACCCCGGTCGACCCGCGTGCCGGGCTCCCCCGGCCGCTCGCCTCGGGACGGCCCACCCCGTCGCCCGACCAGCTCGCCGTCCTGACCAGCAGACACAACGCCGGTCTCAGCCTCGGCCGGCTCGGCCGCTGGGAGGAGGCGGGCGAGGTGCACCGCGCGGTCGCCGCCGAGCGCGAACACGCGCTCGGCCCGGACCACCCGGACACCCTCGGCAGCCGCTACGAGGTCGGCTTCACCCTCAGCAGGACCGGACGTACGGCGGACGCGCTGCGCGAGTTCACCCGCGTCGCGGAGGGCCGCGAGCGGGTCTTCGGCCCCGACCACCCGGAAACGCTCGCCGCGCGTCAGGAGACGGCGTACGTACTCGGCCAGCTCGGCCGGCACTTCGAGGCCCACGAGGTCTTCGCCGCGGTCCTCGCCTCCCGGGAACGCACCATGGGCCCCGACCACGCGGACACCCTGCGCTGCCGCCACAACCTCGCCTACAACCTCGGCAGGCTGGGCCGTCTCGACGACGCCCACCGGCTCGCGGGCGAGGTGGCCGCCGCGCGCGCCAGGGTGCTCGGCCCCGACCACCCCGACACCCTGATCAGCCGGTACGAGGTGGCGTACGCGCTCGGTCAGCTCGGCCGCTGGCCCGAGGCGCTGACCGCCTACCGCGAGGTCGCCGCCGCCCGCGCCGAATCCCTCGGCGCGGACCACCCCGACACCCTCGCCGCCCGCTACGAGGTCGGCATCAGCCTCGGGCGGCTCGGCGAGAGCACGGAGGCGCTGGAGCTGTACCGCGCGCTGGTGGAGGACCGTACCCGGATCCAGGGCGCGCGCCACCCCGAGACGCTGCGCGCCCGGCACGGCTTCTGCGTCAACCTGGGGCGCCTGTCCCGCTGGGAGGAAGCGCTCACGGAGTCCCGTGACGTCTGCGCGGTCCGCGAGAGCGTCCTGGGCACCGACCACCCCGACACCCTCGTCAGCCGCCGGGAGATCGCCGTCGGCCTGGGCTGGCTCGGCCGCTGGTCCGACGCACTCTCCGTCTACCGTCAGGTCGCCGACACCCGCGACCGGGTGCTCGGCGCCACCCACCCCGACGCACTCGCCAGCCGCAACGACGAGGCGCACTGCCTGGAACAGCTCGGCAGGGGAGCGGAGGCGGTGCAGCTCTACCGGCAGGTGGCGGCGCTCCGCCAGCAGCACGGCGCGCGCGGATACTGACCGCGCGCGCCGCCCCGCGCCCTGGCCCGGCGCGCGGGCCCGTCGCCCCGCGCCCTGGCCCGGCGCGCCGCCCGTCGCCCCGCGGCTTTCGGGTACACCGCTTCGGCGCCCGGTCTGGCCCCGAGATCATCCGCGTGTTACCAAGGGCCATGCCCGCACACGCCTCGTACGACGCCGTCATCGTGGGCGGCGGCCACAACGGACTGGTCGCCGCCGCCTACCTCGCCCGCGCCGGACGCTCCGTCCTCGTCCTCGAACGGCTCGGCGCCACCGGAGGCGCCGCCGTCTCCAGCCGCCCCTTCCCCGGGGTGGACGCCCGGCTCTCCCGCTACTCGTACCTGGTCTCCCTCCTGCCCGGCACCATCGTGCGGGAGCTGGGGCTGCGCTTCGCCGTACGCAAGCGCACCGTCTCCTCGTACACCCCCCTGGGCGACGGCGGACTGCTGGTCGGCGCGGGGCGTACGCGGGACTCCTTCGCCGCGCTGACCGGCTCGGACGCGGAGTACGCGGCGTGGCGGGAGTTCTACGCGACGACGGCGCGCGTCGCCGGACGGATCTTCCCCACCCTCATGGAACCGTTGCCCACCCGGGCCGCGCTGCGCGACCGGATCGGCGACGAGAAGGCCTGGCGGATGCTGTTCGAGGAGCCGATCGGCGCGGCGATCGAGGAACGGTTCGACCACGACCTCGTCCGGGGCGTGGTCCTCACCGACGCGCTCATCGGCACCTTCGCCGACGCCCACGATCCCTCACTCGTACAGAACCGCTGCTTCCTCTACCACGTGATCGGCGGCGGGACCGGCGACTGGGACGTCCCCGTGGGCGGCATGGGCGCGCTCACCGACGCGCTGGCCGACGCCGCGCGGGCGGCGGGCGCGGAGATCGCCACCGGGCACGAGGTGAGTGCCGTCGAGACCGACGGAACGCATGCCGAGGTCGCCTACCGGACGGGCGACGCGGACGGAGTGGTGGCGGCCCGTCAGGTCCTCGTCAACGCCTCTCCCCAGGCCCTCGCGGCCCTCCTCGGCGAGGAGCCGCCGGCCGCCGCCGAGGGCGCCCAGCTCAAGGTCAACATGGTGCTGCGCCGGCTGCCGGAGCTGCGCGACCGGTCCGTCGACCCCCGGGAGGCGTTCGCCGGCACGTTCCATGTCGCGGAGGGGTACGGTCAGTTGGCCACGGCGTACGAACAGGCGGCGGCCGGCGTCCTGCCCGGCGCCCCGCCGTCGGAGATCTACTGCCACACCCTCACCGACCCGTCGATCCTCGGACCGGAACCGGCCGCGCGGGGCTACCAGACCCTGACCCTGTTCGGACTCCACACGCCCGCACGGCTCTTCGCGCAGGACAACGACGCGGCGCGCGCGGAACTGCTCACGGCGACGCTCGCCCAGCTCGACGAGCGGCTGGCGGAACCGATCGCCGGCTGTCTCGCCCTCGACGAGGACGGCCGCCCCTGCATCGAGGCGAAGACACCGCTCGACCTCGAACGCGAACTGCGGCTGCCCGGTGGCCACATCTTCCACCGCGACCTCGCCTTCCCGTACGAGGACGGCTCCTCGGGCCGCTGGGGCGTGGCCACGGCGCACGCGAACGTCCTGCTGTGCGGCGCGGGCGCGGTGCGTGGCGGCGGGGTCAGCGGGGTGGCCGGCCACAACGCGGCGATGGCGGCCCTGGGCCGGTAGCCGACGGTGCCGGGGGCACGGGTGTCAGTCCGCCGAGGGCGCCCAGCCGGCCGCCGTGATCCGTGCCGCGTCCCGGGCGCGCGTCTCGTCGAAGAGCGTACGGCCGCCGTCCTCGACCCGCAGTCCGCTGACGTACACGCCCCGCCCCACGTACAGCCGGTCCGTCGTGTACCGCCAGCGCACCACGGTCTCGCGTCCCCGCCACTCCGTGAGTTCCGCGGTCACCCGGTGCCAGACCCGCCCCGACCAGCCCGTCACCGAGCCCACCGGGCGCTCCCGCGGCTCCTGCCCCGCCGCCAGGGTGGTGAAGGGCACCGGCCGCCAGCTCACCCCGCCGTCCCCGGACGCCTCCAGGAACAGGGCGTCCGCCTCCGGTTCGGTGTCCCACCACACGGAGCAGCGCAGCCGCCCGCGGCCGGAGGCCGGGGTGAGCGTGGGCAGGGTGAGCGTGGCCGTCGTCGCGTTCGCCATCCCGCCGAACCAGGCGGTACGGCGCCGGGCCGGGCCGACCGCCACGGCGCGCGCCATCCGGTCGGCGGTGGCCACGCGCGGCGCGCTGCCCGAGCGCCAGTTCCGTACCGGGTGGACGGAGTTGCCGAGCACGATCAGGAACGAGTCCGTCGTCGGGTCGAGGATGAGGCTGGTGCCGGTGAACCCGGTGTGGCCCGCCGTGGCCGGCGTGGCCATCGCCCCCATGTACCAGTGCTGGTACAGCTCGAACCCCAGCCCGTGGGCGTCGCCGGGGAAGGCCGGGTTGAAGTCGGTGAACATCAGCTCCACCGACTCGGGACGCAGGATCCTCGCCCGTCCGTAGGCACCGCCGTCGAGGAGCGTACGGGCGAGGACCGCCAGGTCCCAGGCGTCGGAGAAGACCCCGGCGTGGCCCGCGACACCGCCGAGGCTGTACGCGTTCTCGTCGTGCACCTCGCCCCACACCAGCCCGCGGTCCAGCCCCGACCACGGTGGGCGCGCGTCCTCGGTGGCGGCGACGCCGGGCCGCCAGGACGCGGGCGGGTTGTAGCGCGTGCGGCGCATCCCGAGCGGAGCGGTGATCTCGGTACGGAGCAGTGCGTCCAGGGGGTGGCCGGTGATCCGCTCCAGGACGAGCTGGAGCGAGATCAGGTTGAGGTCCGAGTACCGGTACACCGTGCCGGGCGGGTCCGTGGGCACCTCGTCCCACAGGAGCTGGAGCTTTCCCTCGCGGGTCGGCGCCGTGTAGAGCGGGATCCACGCGCGGAGACCTGAGGTGTGCGTCAGCAGGTGGCGCACCGTGATGTCCCTCTTGCCCGCGGCTCGCGCGGCGTCCGCGCCCGCGAACTCCGGAAGGTACGCGACGACGGGCCGCTCCAGCTCCAGCGCGCCGCGCTCGATCTGCTGGACGGCGAGGATCGAGGTGAAGAGCTTGGAGACCGAGGCGAGGTCGAAGACCGTGTCCTCGGCCATCGCGATCCGCCGCCCGGCGGGCAGCTCCACCCCCGCGCCGGTCGTCTCGTCGTACGCCGAGTAGCGCACGGCGTGGCCGATCGGCCGGTGCAGGGCGACCGTCGCGCCGCGCCCCGCGAGCAGCACGGCGCCCGCGTACCAGGGATGGACGGGGGAGGGGCCGAGGAACGTCTCGGCGGCGGCGACCAGCCCGTCCAGCTCCCGCTGGATCAGCCCGGCCCGCTCGGCGGAGCCGCGGCGCAGCGTACGGCCGGCCGGTCCGGAACCGTGCGGGGAGGCCGTACGCGCGAAGGCGCTGTCGGCGAAGGGCACCGGCGCCACCGCGAACGCCCCGCCGAGGGCCAGCACCCCACCGCCCAGCCTGCGCCGGCTGATCCCACCGCCGGCCGCTTCCTCCGCCATGGAAAGGCCCTCCCCTGAAAGTGTCTTCCGAGATCCGGATCGAGTGCTGAAACTTTCTTGCGGGCCGCCGCAGGTGTCAACCCTCCGGGGCCGGGTGGCTCCGCGCGGTCACCGAGCGGACCCGTGCCACCTCTGGCAGCGTGTGGCGCATGAGTACGAGCATCGGCGTCCGGTCCCTGATCTCCCGGTGGACCGTGGTGGTGCCGCTGCTCGCGGTGGTCGCCCTCGTGCTGAGCTGGGGGCGCAGCCTCCCGGGGTTCGCGGTCGGCCTGGTCGCCCTCTGTCTCGCGGGGGCGGTGCTCGCGGCGGTGCACCACGCCGAGGTCGTCGCCCACCGGGTGGGGGAGCCGTTCGGATCGCTCGTCCTCGCGGTCGCCGTCACCGTCATCGAAGTGGCGCTCATCGTCACCCTGATGGTCGACGGCGGCGGCAAGAGCGCCACCCTCGCCCGTGACACCGTCTTCGCCGCCGTCATGATCACCTGCAACGGCATCCTCGGCCTGTGCCTGCTCGTCGGCGCCCTGCGCAGCCGGGTCGCCGTCTTCAACCCCGAGGGCACCGGCACCGCGCTGGCCACCGTCGCGACCCTGGCCACCCTCACCCTCGTCCTGCCGACGTTCACCACCAGCAAGCCGGGGCCGCAGTTCTCGCCGGCGCAGCTCGGGTTCGCCGCCGTCGCCTCGCTCGTCCTGTACGGGCTGTTCGTCGCCGTGCAGACCGTGCGTCACCGTGACTACTTCCTTCCCGTCACCCAGGAGGGCGACGTGCAGGAGGAGGACGCGCACGCCCCGCTGCCCAGCCGCCGAGCGACCACCTTGAGTCTGGTGATGCTGGTGGTGGCGCTGATCGCCGTCGTCGGGGACGCCAAGGCCGTGTCACCCACCATCGAGTCGGGCGTCGAGTCGGCGGGGCTGCCGCAGGCCGTGGTGGGCGTCGTCATCGCCCTGCTGGTGCTGCTGCCGGAGACCCTCGCCGCTGTCAGGGCCGCCCGCCGCGAGCGGGTCCAGACCAGCCTCAACCTGGCCCTGGGTTCGGCCATGGCGAGCATCGGGCTGACGATCCCGGCCATCGCGCTCGCCATGATCTGGCTGGAGGGCCCGCTCGTCCTCGGGCTGACCGCCACCCATATGGTGCTGCTCGTCCTCACCGTGGTGGTGGGCGCGCTGACGGTGGCGCCCGGCCGGGCCACCCTGTTGCAGGGCGGGGTCCATCTCGGGATCTTCACCGCGTTCGTGTTCCTCGCCATCAGCCCCTGACGCCCCGCCACGGGGCGTGCGGTCACGTCGCGCGGAGGCCGCGCAGGTCGACGATTCGCTTGATCTTGCCCACCGAACGCTCCAGGGTCTCCGGATCGACCACCTCGACCGACACGGACACCCCCACCCCGTCCTTGACGGCCGCCGTGATCGTCCGCGCCGCCTCCGCGCGCTGCTCCGGTGTGGCCGCCGCCCGCGCCTCCGCCCGTACGGTCAGCGTGTCCAGCCGTCCCTCGCGGGCCAGCCGGAGCTGGAAGTGCGGGGCGATCCCCGGGGTGCGCAGCACGATCTCCTCGATCTGGGTGGGGAAGAGGTTGACCCCGCGCAGGATCACCAGGTCGTCGGTCCTGCCGGTCACCTTCTCCATCCGGCGGAAGACCCGGGCCGTGCCGGGCAGCAGCCGGGTGAGATCCCGGGTGCGGTAGCGGATCACCGGCATCGCCTCCTTGGTCAGCGAGGTGAAGACCAGTTCGCCCTCCTCGCCGTCCGGCAGCGCCTCACCGGTGAGCGGATCGACGACCTCCGGATAGAAGTGGTCCTCCCAGACGGTGAGCCCGTCCTTGGTCTCCAGACATTCCTGCGACACCCCCGGGCCCATCACCTCCGAGAGCCCGTAGATGTCGACCGCGTCGATCGCGAACCGCTCCTCGATCTCCCGCCGCATCTCCTCCGTCCAAGGCTCGGCGCCGAAGATCCCCACCTTCAGCGAGGTGGCGCGCGGGTCGACGCCCTGACGCTCGAACTCGTCCAGCAGCGTGAGCATGTACGACGGGGTCACCATGATGATCTCGGGCCGGAAGTCCTGGATCAGCCGGACCTGACGCGCGGTCATGCCCCCGGAGGCGGGCACCACCGTGCAGCCGAGCCGCTCCGCCCCGTAGTGCGCGCCGAGCCCGCCGGTGAACAGGCCGTAGCCGTAGGCCACATGGACCGTGTGCCCGGGGCGCCCGCCGGCCGCCCGGATCGAGCGGGCCACCACGTCGGCCCAGATGTCCAGGTCCCGCTGGGTGTACCCGACGACGGTCGGCAGCCCCGTCGTACCGCTGGACGCGTGCAGCCGCCGTACCTCGGTCCGGTCCACGGCGAACATCCCGAACGGATAGTTGTCCCGCAGATCGGACTTGGTGGTGAACGGGAAGCGGGCCAGATCCGCGAGCGAACGGCAGTCGTCGGGGCGCAGCCCGGCCCGGTCGAAGGAGCGCCGGTAGAAGTCCACGTTCTCGTACGCGTGGCGCAGCGTGGACCGCAGCCGTTCCAGTTGCAGTACGGCCAGCTCCTCGCGGCTGAGCCGTTCCGCCGCGTCCAGCAGAGGGGTCATGGCGCTCTCCCTGATCCGACCGGACGCACCGGCGACCCGGTCAGCCGGGCGACCGATCATTCGGTTGATCGTCCCGGAGCCAGTAACGCAGGAGCGTCCCACGAGCGTCAAGAGACACGGCTCCGTACGGTCGCGGACTTCCTGGACCCCGCCGTGCGCGGCGGAGGCGGGCCGCGTGCGAGCGGCCTGACGCGCGGCGGAACACCGGTCCGCGTCCCCGGGCCGGGACGCGGGCCCCGGGCACACGCTGCCCGAGCGCATGTCGCGGCGGCGGCCCGTGCCCGTCCCGGGTCCCTCCGGTGCGGTCTGTCCCCGGAGCGCCGGTGGTGGATAGTCTGGCCCGGGACGACGCAGCGGGAGGAGCAGGACGTGGCTGAGAGCACCACCACCCAGAAGCCGCTTTCGGGCTGGGACAAGCCGGAGCTCGATCTGAGCGGCGCGGACTGGCAGTCGGGCAGCCGGGGCGCGGGCGATGTACAGATCGCCTTTGTCGAGGGCTTCATCGCCATGCGCAACAGCGGTCGGCCGGAGAGCCCCTCACTGATCTTCAGCCCGGCCGAGTGGCGGGCCTTCGTGGTCAACGCGCGCGACGGGGAGTTCGACCTCACGTGAGGTGACCCCCGCCGGCCCCGCCCGCCGGCCCGGAGCCGTCCGGGCCCGCGTTTCGGGGCCTCACCCGGCTCCTGAGCGGTGGCGCGAACCCGTACCATGGTGGGATGTCCTTTCTCCGCCGCCGCAGCGCCGCCACACCCGCGGGCCCGGACTTCGACGTCCTGGCCATGGACCCGGGTGACTGGCCCGGCAATCTGGGCGCCGGTCTGCTGCCCGCCCCCGACGGAAGCTGCCAGGGGGTCTTCCTCCGGTACGACCTGTTCGGCGGCCGCGGGCCCGCGATGATCATCGGAAATCTCCCTGCGGGCTCCCCGGCCCGCGAGCTGGGGGAGGGGCAGATCCCCTTCGAGGTGGCGCAACTCCTGCTCGCGCTGGAGAACGACGAGCCGGTCGACGTCATCGGCGCCGAGGACATGCCGGTGATGCAGGGGGACAACCTGCTGATCGTCCGCAGGCTCAAGCTCTCGGAAAGCCGGATCTCCTGCGTGCAGTTCGACCGCAGCGACAACGTCCTCGTCACCATCGCGAGCTGGGACCGGCCGATCACCGACGACCTCTACGCCCTGCTCAAGCCCCTGCCCGCCGAGCTCTTCCAGCAGGGCTGACCCCGGGGAGACCGTCCACTTCACGCCATGCGTGAGGTGGACCGTCCGCTCTCTTGCCGGATGAGTCATCGGACTTTTACCGTGACTGACCATGACTCCCGGGATGAGCCGCAGAACCACGATCGCCTCCGCCCTCGGTGCAACAGGGGCCCTGGTGTGGGGAGTTCCGGCGATGGCCGACGCGGCCTCCGGGGCCGGCCCGTCCGATGAATCCACGCTCTGGTACCGGAGCCCCGCCGCCGACTGGGAGCGCGACTCCCTGCCCATCGGCAGCGGAGCCCTCGGCGCCGGGGTGCACGGCACCCTCTCCACCGAGCGGCTCACCCTCAACGAGAAGACCCTCTGGACCGGCGGCCCGGGCACCGCGGACGGCTACGACCACGGCGACTGGACCGCGCCGCGCCCCGGCGCCCTCGCCTCCGTACAACAGCGTCTGGACAGCGAGGGACGGCTCGCCCCGGACACCGTCGCCGCCGAACTCGGCCAGGCCAGAAGCGGCTACGGCGCCTACCAGGTCCTCGGCGATCTGGACATCGCCGTACCCGGGGCGCCGGACGCCCCCGACGCCTCCTACCGCCGCTCGCTCGACATCAGGAACGCCGTCGCCGCCGTCGCCTACACCCACCAGGACACCGCGTACACCCGGGAGTTCTTCGCCTCCTTCCCCGACCGGGTGATCGCCGGACACTTCGCCGCCGACCGCCCGGGACGGACCGCCTTCACCCTGCGCTACACCTCCCCGCGCACCGACTTCACCACCACGGCGAGCGGCGACCGGCTCACCGTGCGCGGCGCGCTCCAGGACAACGGGCTGCGCTTCGAGGCCCAGATCCGCGTCCGTACCCAGGGCGGCACCGTACGCGCGGAGGCGGACGGCACGCTCACCGTCAGCGGCGCCGACCGCGCCTGGTTCGTGCTCGCCGCGGGCACCGACTACGCCGACACCGGACCCGCCCACCGGGGCGAGGACCCGCACCAGGCCGTCACCCGCACCGTCGACCACGCGGCCACGCGCCCGTACGAGGCACTGCGCGCCGCCCATGTACGGGACCACCGCGCCCTCTTCGACCGCGTCTCCCTCGACCTCGGAGGCCGCCTCCCCGACCTGCCCACCGACCAGCTCCTCGCCGGATACACCGGCGGGAGCGGACCCGCGGACCGGGCGCTCGAAACGCTCTACTTCCAGTACGGCCGCTACCTGCTCATCGCCTCGTCCCGTCCGGGATCGCCGCCCGCCAACCTCCAGGGCGTGTGGAACAACACCACCAACCCGCCCTGGTCGGCCGACTACCACGTCAACATCAACCTCCAGATGAACTACTGGCTCGCCGAGGTCACCAATCTCGCCGAGACCACCGCCCCCTACGACCGGTACGTCGAATCGCTGCGCGCCCCCGGCCGGCGCAGCGCCCGCCGGCTCTTCGGCACACCCGGCTGGGTCGTCCACAACGAGACCAACCCGTACGGGTTCACCGGGGTCCACGACTGGCCCACCGCCTTCTGGTTCCCCGAGGCCGCCGCCTGGCTCACCCAGCAGCTCTACGACCACTACCGCTTCAGCGGCTCCACCCACTACCTGCGCGCCACCGCCTACCCGGTGATGAAGGAGGCCGCCGAGTTCTGGCTCGCCAACCTCAGGACGGACCCGCGCGACGGCGCCCTCGTCGTCACCCCCAGCTACTCGCCGGAGCACGGGGACTTCACGGCGGGCGCCGCCATGTCCCAGCAGATCGTCCACGACCTGCTCACCAACACCCTGGAGGCCGCCACCACCCTCGGAGACACCCCGGCCTTCCGCACCCGGCTCCAGGACACCCTCGAACGGCTCGACCCCGGGCTGCGCGTCGGCTCCTGGGGCCAGCTCCAGGAGTGGAAGGCCGACCTGGACGACCCCACCGACGACCACCGCCACGTCTCCCACCTCTTCGCCCTCCACCCCGGCCGGCAGATCGAGGCGGGCAGCGCCTGGGCCGAGGCCGCCAAGGTCTCGCTGACCGCGCGCGGCGACGCCGGGACCGGCTGGAGCAAGGCCTGGAAGATCAACTTCTGGGCGCGGCTGCGGGACGGCGACCACGCCCGCGCCATGCTCGGCGAACAGCTCACGGGCTCCACCCTCGCCAACCTCTGGGACACTCATCCGCCGTTCCAGATCGACGGCAACTTCGGTGCCACCTCCGGCATCGCCGAGATGCTGCTCCAGAGCCACCACGGCCCGATCGAGATCCTGCCCGCCCTGCCCGCGGCCTGGCCCGAAGGCCGGGTGACCGGGCTTCGGGCGCGCGGTGGCGCCACCCTCGACATCACCTGGTCCGGCGGGCGCGCCACCCGGATCGTGCTGCGCGCGAGCCGTACGGGGGAACTGACGCTGCGCGCCACCCTGCTCCCCGGTGGGGAGCGCACCTTCCGCGCCACGGCGGGCCGGACCTACACCTTCCCCGCGCCGTCGGACCTGCCCTGACCGCGTGAGCGCCGTCCGGCGGCGGCGCACCCCCTGCGGAACCCGCCGGTATCCCGCAGGATGGACGCACGTACGGGGGCCGGTGAGCGAAGGGACAGTATGGACAGCAACGCTCTCACACCCGAGGTCCTGCGGGAGCTGCGCGCGCCGCGCCCGTACCCGGCCGTGTCCCTGACGATGCCCACGCACCGCCGCGACCGCCACAACGAGCAGGACACCGTACGGCTGCGCAACCTCCTCGCGGCGGCGGGCCACCGGCTCGACGCCGACCCCGGAGTGGACCGCAGGACGCGGACGGCCGTCATGGAGCGGCTCACCGCGGCCGTCGCCGAGATCGATCTGCGCCACGCCCTCGACGGACTGCTCGTCCTCGCCGACGCACACGAGCACCGGATCTGGTACCTCCCGCGCGAGGTGCCCGAGCGCGTCGTGCTCGCCGACACCTACCTCACCCGCAACCTCGTGGCCGCCACCGCGCAGTCCCGGCCGTACTGGGTGCTCGGCATCGCCGCCGACCGGGCCACCCTCTGGAGCGGTTCCGGCGAGTCGGTGCACGAACACCGCGCGGACGGCTTCCCGATGGCGCCCCCGGAGGAGAGCTGGGACGTCGAGCGCGAGGAACGGATCGGAAACATCCCGAGCACCTTCAGCGACGAGGAGACCCGCCGCTTCCTGCGCACCGTCGACCACGCCATGGGCACGGTCTTGGGATGCCGCCCCCGCCCCCTGCACCTGGTCGGCCTCGCCCCCGCGCTCGCCCTGCTGGCGGAGGCGGGCAACACCACCCACAAAGCCGTCGGACGGCTGGTCAAGGGCGGCCTCACGGACGGTCCCGCCCGCGTCCTGCTCAAGGAGATCGGCCCCGTGGTCGAGGAGCACGCGCGCCGTGAGAAGTCCGAGGTGCTGAACCGTCTCGACGAGGCGAAAGGGCGGCGCACCTTCGCCGCGGGGCTGGACGAGGTCTGGGAGTCGGTACGGGAGAAGCGGGCCGATCTGATCGCGCTCGAAGAGCACTACCGGCGTACGGTCCGGGTCAAGGACGGCCATCTCGTCCCCGTCGACGACGCGTCCGCCACTGAGCCCGGCGTACGCGACGACATCGTGGACGAACTGGTGGAGGGGGCGCTCGACGGCGGCGCCCAGGTGGTGTTCGTCCCGGACGGCACGCTCGCCGCGCACGACCGGATCGCCGCCGTCCTGCGCTACTGACGTGACGCGCTGCTGACGCGCTCCAGACGGAAACGTACGGACGTCACCGGCTCCCCCGTGGCCCGCGACGCCCGTACGCTCCCCGCCCCCCGTTCCGGCCGCGGTCAGTGACCCGCCGGACGCACCTCGACATCGGCCGCCTTCACGAACGCGACCCGGTGCCCGAACTGGATTTCGTAGTACTGCTCCGTGCCCCGCACCACCCGGTGGGAGGCCGGGGCGAAGGTGACCGCGTAGTAGTACTCGCCCGCCGCCTTGCCCCCGGTCACGTACCGCTGGCCGGCGAGCAGCTTGTACGGCAGCGGGGAGACCGTCTGGACCGGCACGCCCGCCGGGTACGCCGCCGCCTCCGGATAGGCCCGCCCGTACACCGGCACCTCCGCGAGCCCGGCCCTCGGCGTCAGCACCGGCGCCTTCGCGCCCACCGCCGTCGGCTTCGCGCGGGGATCGAGGAACCACGCCTTCTGGCCGAGGTACCAGATCGCCGTCCAGTCGCCCTGCCGCCCGGCCACCGCGTACTGCTGGCCCGTCGACGCGCGGGCCCCCGTGTCGTTGACGTCCGCCGTCGAGTCCTGGCCACCGGGACGCAGCCCGACGTCCTTGACCAGCGGGGCGTTCCCGTCCGGCGCCGTGCGCAGCCGGACCGCGCCCGAGCCGTGCGGGGCGCACGGCGTGCCCGCGCCCTCGCATCCGGTGTACGGTTCCCCGCCGGCCGCGTAGTCGGGCCGGATCGTCACGACGCCGGGGCGGGCGCCCCCGCTCGCCCTCAGCGGCTTGCCCAGCAGCTCGAAGTAGTGCGCCCAGTCCCAGTAGGGCCCCGGGTCGGTGTGCATCCCGGGGATCGTCGACGCGGTCGTACCGGGCACGTTGTCATGGCCCAGGATGTGCTGCCGGTCCAGCGGCACCCCGTACCTCTTCGCCAGATACGCCACCAGCCGGGCCGAGGCGCGGTACATCGACTCCGTGTACCAGGCGTCGGGAGCGGCCAGGAAGCCCTCGTGTTCGAGCCCGACCGACCTGGCGTTGACGTACCAGTTGCCCGCGTGCCAGGCGACGTCCTTGGTCGGCACGTGCTGGGCGATCAGCCCGTCGGAAGAGCGCAGCGTGTAGTGCCACGACACATACGTCGGGTCCTTGATCAGCTTGAGCGTGGTGTCCCAGGAGCCCTCGGTGTCATGGATGACGATGAAGCCGATCTTCTGGGAGTCCGGCCGGTCCGCCAGATCGTGGTTGCCGTAGTCCCCGTCGCCGAACTCCTCGTACGGCGCAGGAACCCACGCGCAGGAGACCGTACGCGGGCACTCCGTGCGCGCCCGGTCGCCCGCCCGCAGCCCGAGCCGGGCGAGCTGCCCGGTGTCCGGGGAGACCCCGGGGCGCGCGCCGAGCGCCACCCGCTGGCCGCTGTCCGTGGTGCGCCGCTCGCCCGTGCGGATCACCTCGTACACGTCACGGGCGTAGGCGGCGGCGGTAGCGGAGTCGTCCGCCCCCGAGAACCGGGCGACCGCGCCGTACCAGTCGGCGGGGTCCGCGCCGAGCGGCTCACCCAACTCCCGCTGGGCCGCTGCCAACAGGGCGGCGCCGCCCCGGACGTTGGCGGCGGGGCTCGTCCGCAACTCCTCTGCGGACAGACCGGTCAGCCGCGCCGCGCGGTCCAGGGTGCGCAGCCGCGCGGGCAGTTCGGCGGTCGCCGGCACCGCCACGCGGGCGGGCGTCGTCAGCGGGCGCGAGGTGTCGCCGCGCGAGTCCTCCCTACCGTCCGAGTGGTGCGGTGCCTCGGCGAGCGCCGTCCTGGCGTCGGTGAGGTGCATCGGACCGTAGCCGCCGGTCACACTCGGCGCGCCCCTGTGTGTGTCCCAGCGGGACTGGAGGTACGAGACCCCCAGAAGCACACTCGGCGGAACCTGGTACCGGGTGGCCGCCGCCGCGAACTCGCCCTGCAGGGAGGTGGGTCCCGGCCGCTCCGCGGTGGCGGAGGGACCGGCGGAGACGAGCGGGAGGAGCAGGGCGGCGGACGCCACGACACCGCCCGCCCGCAGCGCGCGCCCGCGGTTCGGTCTCGGTCGTGGGGGGCGAGAACCTTGCAATGCGGCCTCCAGTGACGGGTGGTGCGCTACGTCCTACCGGTCCGGTGCGTCTCCAGAGGTATCGGCTCCCGGACGATCCGTCAATCGGGCTCCACAGGAACGATTTCGCACGTCAGCATGGGTTTCGCGGAGTTTCCCGGCGGTAGCGCCCCGGCCTGCGACGCGTCAGTGGAATGTACCAATGAATGTATACGGCGGGCGGGGCGGAGGGAGGACGGGAGGAGGCCGGCCGCCGGTCCGCGGGTCGGCCCGCGGACCCTCGGAAGCCCCGAGCGGGCGGCGGGCCGGTCAGCGGGTGCCGACCGCGGCGCGCACCGCCCGCCGCGCCATCGCGCAGTCGTCGTGCAGCCTGCGCAGCAACAGCCGCTGCTCCTCGCCCGTCGGCGCGCCACCCTGCTGCGCCGCGGCGCCGGACGCGGCGGACCCCGGCGAGGGCGCCTCCCGCATCGCGCGCTGCACCGCCGTCTCGTACATCCGGATCTCCCGGGTCAGCACCAGCATCAGGTTGACGAGGAACGCGTCCCGCGCCACCGGCCCGCTGGCCGCGGCGAGCTGGCTGATCTGACGGCGCGCCGCCGGCGCGTCACCGAGCACGGACCAGAGCGTCGCCAGGTCGTACCCGGGCAGATACCAGCCCGCGTGCTCCCAGTCGACGAGCACCGGTCCCGCCGGGGACAGCAGGATGTTGGAGAGCAGCGCGTCACCGTGACAGAACTGGCGCATGTTCTGCCGGGCGCCCGCCAGACCGTGCAGCAGCTTCTGGAGGTCGCCCAGATCCCGGTCGGTGAACAGCCCCAGCTCGTGGTAACGGGCGATCCGCGACGCGTAGTCGAGCGGCGCGCCGAACAGATCGGCCTGTGGACGCCAGGCGTTGAGCCGGGCGATCGCGCCGAGCGCGGCCCGTACGTCCGCTCGCGGCGGCGCCTCCGTCGGGTGACGGGTCAGCGCCGCGGCGCGACCGGGCATCCGCTCGATGATCAGCGCGCAGTTCTCCGGATCCGCCGCGATGAGCCGGGGCACGCGGACCGGCGGACGGTTCCGGACGAACGAGCGATATGCCGCTATTTCGTGGCGGAACCGCTCCGTCCAGACGGGTGAGTGGTCCAGCAGGCACTTGGCGACCGCGCTGGTGCGCCCCGTGGTCCCGACGAGCAGGACGGACCGGCCGCTGCGGCGCAGTACCTGAACGGGCTTGAACTCGGGGCAGATCCGGTGCACCGCCGTGATCGCCATGCGCAGCCGCGCGCCCTGGGGGCCGGACAAGTCGAGTCTCCCGCTGAGCGTCTGGGTGACCGTCCCCGCCCTGAGCCGAGTCCGCCCCGCGTGGGTGGGGTCGAGATACGGTCCGCTGCCCGGGGTGACCGGACGCCCGGACCGGGAGGGGGCGGACACGGAGGACGATGCTGTGTACATGGGCGATACAGATCCCTTCGTGTGCCGACGAGTTACGGCGCCTTCCCGCCCCGGCAGCCGTGAGGCACCCTGGGGAGTACGTCCGGCTGCCGGGCCGGGGTGGCGCGTTCCTACTCGACACCGGCGAACGGGTGGCACACCATCTGGCGAACCCTGGCGAACCCTGGCGAATAGTCGCCAGGCATCTGACTGAGCGTTACTGTCAAGTCAGCCGAGAACCTGGGGGCTTGACGTGAGCGGTGAACCCAACACCCGTCTGTCGGATCTGTTCGGCCTGGCCGGCTGGTCCAAGGGCGAACTCGCACGGTTGGTGAACCGGCAGGCGGCGGCCATGGGCCATCCCCAACTGTCCACCGACACCTCGCGGGTGAGGCGCTGGATCGACATGGGGGAGACCCCGCGCGATCCGGTACCGAGAGTGCTGGTCACGCTGTTCACCGAGCGGCTCGGTCGTGTCGTGACCATCGAGGACCTCGGGTTCGTACGGACCGGACGCGCGGGGAAACGACGGGACTCCGGGAAAGCGGACAACCCCGACGCCCTGCCCTGGGCGCCCGACCGGACGGCGGCGGTCCTCACCGAATTCACGGGAATGGACCTCATGCTCAACCGTCGCGGCTTGGTGGGCGCGGGTGCAGCGCTCACCGCAGGATCCCTACTCACCAGCGCCATGAACGACTGGCTGCACTCCGACCCCGCACGCTCCTCCGACCCGTCACACGCCGTCGATCATCTGGACGCCGAGCCCGCCGGGTTCGACCGTTACGAGGCCGCCCCCATCGGGTCCCAGGAGATCGAGGCGCTGGAGCGGTCGGTCGAGGTGTTCCGCGCCTGGGACGCCGCCCGGGGCGGCGGACTTCAGCGCAAGGCCGTCGTGGGCCAGCTCAACGAGGTGGGCGGCATGCTCGCCTACCGTCACCCCGACCATCTTCAGCGGCGCCTGTGGGGCGTCGCCGCCAACCTCGCCGTCCTCGCCGGCTGGATGTCCCACGACATCGGCCTCGAACCCACCGCCCAGAAGTACTTCGTCATCGCCACCCACGCGGCGCGCGAGGGCGGGGACCGGCCCCGGGCCGGTGAGGCGCTGTCCAGGGCGGCCCGTCAGATGATTCATCTGGGCAAGCCCGACGAGGCCCTCGATCTGATGAAGCTCGCCAAGTCGGGCTCAGGGGAGGAGAATCTGCCCCGTACCCACGCCATGCTCCGCACGATCGAGGCGTGGGCCCAGGCGTCGATGGGACGCGGCCAGGCCATGCGCAGAACCCTCGGCGAGGCGGAGGAGCTCTTCGTCTCGGACAAGGGGGACGTGCCGCCGCCCTGCTGGATGCAGATGTTCGACGAGGCGGACCTCCACGGCATGGAGGCGCTGGCCTTCCGTACCCTCGCCGAGCACGACCCGAAGGCTGCGGCCATCGCGCAGGGCCACGCCAAGAAGGCGCTGGAGCTGCGCGGCGGCGGACGGCAGCGGTCCAAGATCTTCGACTACATCTCGCTGGCGTCCGCCTGCTTCATCGCGGACGACCCGGACCAGGCCGACCGCTACGCGCGGCTCGCGCTGGTGTCGATGGGGGAGACCTCCTCGCACCGCACCTGGGACCGGCTGCGGGAGATGTACCGGCTCACCGGCCAGTACGCGGGGTACGAGAAGATCGAGGACCTGCGCGAGGAGATCAAACTCGCGATGCCGAAGAGGGCGGGACTCGGCACGGCCGACATCTGAGGGCTGAGCCCCTGAGACCGCGCTGATCCCCCAAGACCTCACGGCAGGGACCAAGGCCACGGCTCACCCGCCTCACGGCCTCACGGCCTCACGGCCTCACGGCCTCACGGAAGGATTCCACGAAGGCCCGACTCGGCGCTGCTCAGCGCGTTCTCCCGCCGATCCTGGCGGCCATCACACAGGCGTCGTCCGAGCGCTCGGCCATGCCGAACTCCTCGTCGACCGCCCGTACCCAATCCTGCGCGGTACGGTTCCCCGCCATCCGGGGCGCCAGCGCCAGGAGCCGTTCCCGCCGCGTCCCGGTGGCGTCGCCGTCCCGGGTCAGCCCGTCGGTGTGCAGCACCAGGACGTCACCGGGGAGCAGCCGGACCTCGGCCTGCTCGTACCCGGCCCCCGAGGTCGCGCCGAGCAGCACGCCGTCCGGCGGTGTCAGCGCCCGCCCCGTCCCGTCGCGGAACAGCAGCGGGGCGGGGTGCGCCGCCTGCGCCCAGGAGAGCGCTCCGGTCGCCGGCCGGTAGCGGGCGCAGAGCGCGCTGCCCAGCACGGGCTGTTCCGTGATGTTCAGAAGCTGGTTGAGATGGCCCAGCAGGGCCCCCGGCTCGATGCCCGCCACGGCCATCCCGCGCAGCGCGCCCAGCAGCATCGCCATGGAGGAGGCCGCCGCCACGCCGTGCCCGGTCAGGTCGCCCAGGGTCAGCAGGGTGTCGCCGCCGGTCAGTTCGAGCGCGTCGTACCAGTCCCCGCCGTTCAGCGGGTTGGCCGCGGAGGGCAGATGGCGCGCGGCCAGTTCCAGCGCGCCCGGGCCGCTCTGCGACAGTCGCAGCGCGCCGCGCCACGACGGGACGACGGCCTCCTGCAACTCGGTCACGAGCCTGCGCTCGGTCTGGGCGATGTGCTGTTCGCGCTGGACCGACCGGCCGCTCTCGCGCACCGCGCGCTCGCTCCTGCGCAGGGCACTGACATCGCGCAGCACCGCCCACAGGGACGCGGTGCAGCCGTCGGCGTCCACCACCGGCTCGCCCATCAGATGCACCGTACGGACCTGGCCGTCGGCTCTGACGACGCGCAGCTCGCCGTCGATGGGCTTCCCGTCGATCAGGCAGTCCGTCACCATGCCGGTGAGCAGCGCCTGGTCGTCGGGGAAGACCAGGGAGGGCACCTCGTCCAGCGTCATCGGCCCGCGCTCGCGCGCCCGGCCGAGGATCTCGTACATCTCCGCCGACCAGTTCACCTCGTCGGTCAGGAGGTTCCACTCGGCGCTGCCGACCCGGCCGGACACCGGGGCCGTACGCTCCGGCCGGTCCGCGGCCGGGCCCGCGCCGGTGACCGCTGAGCTCGTGGCGCATGCCGTGGAAGTGTGCCGCTGTCCCCGCGGGGGACCGTCCGGGGAGGGACGGCCGTCCGGAGCGGCACCGTCCTCCGCGGGGCAGTTCTCGGTACGGCCGTCCGCCGGAAGGCTCTCCGGCCGGCCGGCCCTGAGCTGGTCCAGATGCACACCCAGATGGTCCAGTTGGCGCACCGCGAGATCGCAGAGCGCCCGCTGCCAGCGCCGCAGGGCCTCGTCGCCGTCCACCGCGCTGTCCTGGCGCACCGCCTCCATGTCCCCGCGCAGCGCGCGGGTCCTGGCGATGAGCGCGTCCACCGTCTCCCGCTCGACAGGCTGCGGGACGGGGTGGTCCGCGAACAGGGGGGACGACATCTCGTACTCCGATACGGGCGCGGCACGGCCTGGTCCGGGTGATGGACCGTTATGACTGTTGCACAAGCGCCCCGTGCCCGTAAGGCATTTGGCAACACTCGATCCGGTGGTGCTTCTGGCATATGCCGCAGGCTGGTTGATACTTGTCGTGGCGTGCCCGGCGGCCGCCCGTGTCCGTCAACCCGACGCCGGTGGCTCCTCCATGACCCGCTTGAGGTTGCGCAGCGTGGTGGCGATGTTGCGGCGCTGGAACGCGGCGAAGGTGTGACCCCGGGTGGCGATCCGGTCGAAGGCGTTCGCCACGAAGTCCGGCCAGGACCGCCGGTCGTCCGTCCAGGTCTCGGTGACCCGGGTGCCCTCCGGTACGGGCTCGAAGTGGTACTCCCAGGTGGCGATGGGGCCCCGCAGCCGCGGTGTCCGTACGCCGATGCCGTGGACGCGGAAGGCGAACCGCTCGCCGGGGTCGGCGGCGGTCACCGTGCACCGCGTGGTCCAGCGGGCGGGACCGCGCTTGTTGTGGCCGTCGAAGACGGTCCCGACCCGGGTCTCCCCGTCGCTGTCGCGGAGGGTGGCCCCGAGGTTCTCCGGACTCCACCGCCCCATCAGCGCCGGTCTGCTGACCTGCGCGTAGACCGCCGAGGGAGCGGCGGTGACGATGATGGAGCCGGAAACGGTGAGGGTGCGCGGCATGGGAACTCCGATCCTGGACCCCGACAGTAACGCGGACCCGGGCCGCGGGGCGGGCGCCCGGCGGTTCAGACGACGGGGATCCGGTGCAGGCCGACCAGTACGCGCCAGATCCGGGTGGCGACGGTCTCCGGGGTCTCCTCGATCAGCCCGTGCAGCCAGTCGGCCAGCACCCCGGCGAAGGACGCGGCGACCGCCGAGGCGATCAGATCGGGCTCGGGCGCCCCGGCCAGGACGCGTTCCGTACGGCTGCGCTCGCGCAGCTCGCGGTGGAGCAGCTCGCCCAGCGGGCCGCTGCCCCCGGGCCGCAGCAAGGTCCGGTAGAGCGCCGTGTGCGGCACGAGGCCGGTGAAGAACGTGGTCAGCGCGGGCGGCGGTACCCGCGGATCGGGCGTGCCCCGCCAGGCGTGCAGGGCGTCCACCGCGTCGCGCACCACCTCGGCGCAGGCGTCGACCGCCAGCGCCTGGAGATCGGGGTAGTGGAGATAGAACGTGGCCCGGCCCATCCCGGCCCGGCGCGCCAGTGCCGCGACGCCGAGCTCGTCGAGCGGGCGCTCCGCGCAGGCGTCGAGCAGCGCCTGCCGCAGCCTGGCCCGGGTCCGTGCCGTACGGGGATCGCCCGCCGGCTCCGCGGTCATCCCGCCGCCAGGACGACGGCCAGCGCGATCGCGCCCGGCAGCGCCTGGGCGAGCAGGATGCGCCGGTTCGCGGTGACCCCGCCGTACACCCCGGCGACGACCACGCAGCTCAGGAAGAAGATCTGCGCCCGGTACCCGGTGGGGTCGGCGGCGATCAGCCCCCAGACCAGGCCGGCGCAGAGAAAGCCGTTGTAGAGGCCCTGATTGGCGGCGAGGGGGGCCGTCGCGCGCGCCATCTCGGCGTCGAAGCCGGAGAGTCCGCGCCCCGGCGCCCGCTCCCAGAGGAACATCTCCAGCACCAGGATGTACGCGTGGAGCGCGGCCACCAGGCCGACCAGGACGTGTGCGGCTGTCTGCATGATCGGGAACCTCCGTGGCGGAGACAACTGTTGGACATGTGTCCATGAACTATAGACACATGTCCAACAGGGTGCTCACGCGAGCCGTGCGGCGGTCACCAGATCGACTCGACCCACTCCGGGTGGTCGATGAACGGGTTCCGGTTGTGCTGGTACTGGTTGTATATGACGTCGTTGCGGCGCTTCTCGAAGGCGTCCGGCGGGTCCTCGTCGCTCCACTGCTTCAGGACCGACAGTTTCCCCATCGCCGGACTGGAGCCGTTGTTGACCTTCTCGTTGGGTTCGAGGTCGGGCCAGGAGTCGTCGCCCTCGTACCGGACGGCCATGTAGAGGAGCATCCGGGCGACGTCGCCCTTGACCGCGTCGCGCGGCTCGAAGGAGTCCGAGTCGGTGTAGTTGCCCGGCGCGCCCGAGACGGCGCTGCCGCCGTTGTCGAAGTCCTTGTTCCCGCGGATGGAGTTGACGGTGACGTCCTCCGGGCGCAGGTGGTGGATGTCGGTGCCGGGGCCGGTCGCCTCGCCGAAGCCGCCGTGGGACTTGGCCCAGACGTGCTCACGGTTCCAGTTGCCCGTGTTGCCGCCGTTGCTCGACTTCGAGATCGACTTGCCCGTGTACAGCTCGATCACGTTCGAGGAGTTCGCGGGGTCCTGGTCGGTGTTCTTGAGCGCCTCCCAGACCGCCGCGTACGAGATCTTCGTCTGGTCCTTGATGATCGTGTGCAGCGCGGACTTGAGCGCCGTGCCGCTCTTGCCGATCGCGTTCTGGTAGTACGTGTCGTCCAGCGCGGCCGCGACCACCGCGGCACTGGACGCCGCCGTGGTCGCGGTGGTGCCGGCCCGGGGCGGGGTGGCCGCCGGAGCGGCGGCGGCCGTGGTGGCGAGTACCGCGGTGGCGGCGCCGAGCGCCAACAGTGCGCGCCGGGTGGGGAGATGGCGACGGGACATGGGGGAGCTGTCCTCTCCGGGGGAGCCGTCGCGGCACGGGCCAACAGGGTGGGGGCGGTGCCGCGGTGGGCATGACGAAACGGTTCAGCGGGAGTTTTCCACAGCTCCTGTGTGTGCGTGTGAACACACCGTGTCGGTCATGTGCAGGTCAAGTTGCGGGATGGGGTGACGGGGGTTGTTGAAGCCGGAGCTGACGGTCGCGCGGCCCTGTTGCCCCCGGTTTGGCGGGCTTTGGTGAGGAGGTGTGACGCACTCGTGAACTTTGGTCCATACCAACTCCTTGACGCCCCCTCACTCCCTGCCGTAAATCAATGACCGACAGAACCCTCCGGTGCGGCCCTTCCCGTTCGCGCAACCGCGTACGCCGCCCGGGGTGTTTGTCATGCTCATGCCCCCCACGTGAAGTGATGTGATGCCCCGTGCGAATCTCCCTGGCACGCCGAGCGGCGCAGTGCGCCCTCGCCCTTCTCTGCTGTACCGGCGTGCTGACGGCGGTGCCCGCCTCCGCCGCCGCGCCCGACGGAGGTGCCGCGCCCGCCGCCGCCGCGGCCGTGACCTTCAGCGACGACTTCAACGGTGCCGCGGGATCGGCGGTCGACGGCGGGAAGTGGCAGATCGAGACCGGCGACAACGTCAACAACCATGAACGGCAGTTCTATACGGCGGGCAACAACAACGCCGCCCTCGACGGCCAGGGCAATCTGGTCATCACCGCGCGCAAGGAGAACCCCGGCAACTACCAGTGCTGGTACGGCCGGTGCGAGTACACCTCGGCACGTCTCAACACCTCCGGCAAGTTCACCTCGACCTACGGGCACGTCGAGGCGCGGATGAAGGTCCCGCGCGGTCAGGGCATGTGGCCCGCCTTCTGGATGCTCGGCAACGACATCGGCAGCGTCGGCTGGCCCAACAGCGGCGAGATCGACATCATGGAGAACGTCGGCTTCGAACCCGGCACCGTCCACGGAACCCTGCACGGCCCCGGCTACTCCGGCTCGGGCGGTATCGGCGCCGGCTACACCCTCCCGGGCGGCCAGGCGTTCGCGGACGCCTTCCACACCTTCGCCGTCGACTGGGCGCCCGACTCCATCACCTGGAGCGTCGACGGCAACGTCTACCAGCGCCGGACCCCCGCCGATCTCGGTGGCCGCGCCTGGGCGTTCAACAAGCCGTTCTTCCTCATCCTGAACCTCGCGGTCGGCGGCTACTGGCCGGGTGACCCCAACGGCAGCACCCCCTTCCCGGGCCAGCTCGTCGTGGACTACGTCCGCGTGACCACGGGCGACAGCGCCCCCGGCGGCACCACGGGCACCATCACCGGGCTGGGCGGCATGTGCGTGGACGTGGCCGGAGCCAGCTCGGCGAACGGCACGCCCATCCAGCTCCACAACTGCAACGGCGCCGCCGCCCAGCAGTGGACCGTCGGCACGGACGGTACGATCCGGGCCTTCGGCAAGTGCCTGACGGTGAAGGACAACAGCACCGCCGACGGAGCCCCGTTGCAGCTCTGGGACTGCAACGGCGGCGGGAACCAGCGCTGGGGGATCTCCGGCGCGCGGGACATCGTGAACGTCCAGGCCGACAAATGCATGGACGCCACCGGCAACAGCTCGGCCGACGGCACCCGGCTCCAGATCTGGACGTGCGGGGGCACCCCGAACCAGAAGTGGACCGTCAACCGGTCCTGATCCCCGCCGTCACGAGGCCCGGCGGGCCCGCCTGAAGAGGCGGGCCCGCCGGGCCTTCGCGCGTCAGCACGTACCCGTACGGGCGGCGTGATCCCGTGAGCGCCCCGATCCGGTTCGGGGCCGGACCGGATCGGGGCCACGAAGCCGGTTCGCGTTCAGGGGGCCGGCTCCACCTCCAGGAACCGGCGGCGCCGCGGGCCCCGGTAGAGCAGAGCCTCCCAGCCCAGCGGCGTCAGCGCGGCGGCGCACTCCGTCAGGGCGCGCTCCTCCTGCCGCGCGGCCCCGCCGCCGTGCGGCCCGAGCCACTCCACCCGTACGGTGCCCTCCCGCTCGCCCGGCGTCACGCGGTACCCCGTGGCGGTCCGCTCGCCGGAGGCGTCCTCGGCGGACGCGGCGAAGGAGGCCGCCTCCAGCGCGAGCGCGACCGCCCGGACCGGGCGGCCACGCTCCCAGGGCGCGGGAGCGGCGGCGGGATCGCCGGGCCCGGTGTGGGTCAGGCGCCTGATCTGGAGCAGCCCCTCGAACGCGATCCGCACCTCGGCCGCCCGCTCCCGGGGTGCCGCGGCGGCGGGTGGACCGTCGCCCGTGGCCGCCTCGAACCCGCCGGGCCGTTCCGCCGCGTTGTCGACCGTCATCGTGCGCCCCCGCCGTCCTCGCGTCCCGTGGTCCGCCCGGCTGCCGGGAGGACCGTCCGACCGATGTGCTCAGCCGGTCCGAGCTGATGCTCTCAGGCGGACGGGCCGTGCGGGAGACGCGCCGGCCCGGCGGGCGCGGGCGGGCGTGGCGAGACCCCGACCGGACGGGGGGACGCCGATCGGGGTCGTTCGAGGGAGAGTGCGGATGGCGGTCGCCTCGCGGCGGTGCGCTCCGTGGGGCTTCAGTCGAACGATCTTCCCCACAGGCTCTTCTCAGGTGGGCCCGGGGACTCAGTTCCACCCACACCCTCACCCGTAACAACGGAGGGCCGGCGCGGAATGTTCCCAGGGCTCTCGTACTCCACTATGCATCGCATGTATACGTCGTATGTATAGTGCGGTGCGGTTCATTCACCGCCACCGGTGCCCCTGGGTGCGCCGGTTCTTCGCCGTGTCGTGAGCGGGCCCGGTGCCGCCCGCGCACGCCCGGTCAGGGGCCCGCTCGCCCTGGGAAAGAGGGTTCTTCATGCCTTGGTGCATATCGGTGTTCGGGAGGCGCGCCTGCGCCGCCGTCGTGACGGCCGCGTCGCTGACGCTGATGCTGGGCGGCTGTACGTCGTACGACCGCTACTCCGCCGAGGACGCCAGAAAGGACGCGAAGAAGGGGGCGGCCCTCGCGCCGGGAGCCGTCGACTGCGCGAAGGCCCGCTGCATAGCCCTGACCTTTGACGCGGGCCCCTCCGCGTACACGCCCCAACTGCTGGACACACTCAAGAAGGAGAAGGTCCACGCGACCTTCTTCCTGCTCGGCGAGAACCATGTCGTCAAGTACCCCGATCTCGTCCGCAGGATCGCGGACGAGGGCCACGAGGTCGCCAATCACACCTGGTCGCACAAGATCCTGACGGATCTGGACGCGGACGGCGTACGTGAGGAACTCACCCGCACCCAGGAAGCCGTCGAGAAGATCACGGGCCACCGCCCCACCCTGATGCGCCCGCCGCAGGGCCGGACCGACGACGAGGTCTCCGAGGTGAGCCGCGAACTCGGGCTGGCGCAGATCATGTGGAGCGCCACCGCCAAGGACTACTCCACGACCGACTCCGCGCTCATCGAGAAGCGCATCCTCGAACAGGCGGAGGGGGACGGCATCATCCTGCTGCATGACATCTACGAGGGCACCGTGCCCGCCGTGCCCGGCATCATCGAGAAACTGAAGAAGCGCGGCTACACCTTCGTCACCGTTCCCGAGCTGCTGGCCCCCGGGGTCGCCGAGCCGGGCAAGGTCTACAAGCCCTGACGGGACCCGCTCTGCTGGCGGGGGCGGTGGACCGGTCGTACGGTGAAAAAGATGAATGATCTCCAGGAGACCTGTGCGGTCGGACAGGCGGCGTGATGGCGAACAGTGAAGCGGGGTCCGGCAGCCTGATCTGCAGCCATCTCGCGGACGTCGAGGAAGTGACCCCGGACAGCGAGGACAGCTGCCCGGAGTGTGTCGCCCTGGGTGACACGTGGGTGCATCTGCGGGAGTGCCAGACGTGCGGTCACATCGGCTGCTGCGACTCCTCCAAGAACAAGCACGCCACCGCCCACTACACCGCGTCCGGACACCCGCTCATCCGTTCGTACGAACCCGGCGAGGGCTGGTGGTGGTGTTACGAGGACGAGATCGTCTTCGAGGTCGAGGGAGTGGGCCCGGAGCGTCCGGCCTGAGGTGGCGCGCCCACGGACCCTCACTCTGAGGTCCAGGGTGAGAGTCCGTGGGCAGGTGGTCCCCGGTCGCCCGAGGTGAGGGTTCAGCCCGAGGTGACGGTGAAGAGCGCGCCGTCCGGGTCGCGCAGCGTCGCCTCCCGCGGCGAGGTCTCCCGGGCGTCCGGCGACGCCTCCTCGGGTACGGCCAGCGCGCCGCCGCCGCTCAGGGCCGCCGCGACGGACCCGGACACCTCGGGCACCCGGAAGTAGACATGCCAGCGCGGCCGCAACTGCGGATCCGGTGTGGCCTGCACGGCGCCGCCGCGGATCTTCGCGACGATCTGCCCGTCCTGGCGCAGGACCGCGTGGTCGTCCTCGTGGACGAGCGTGAAGCCGTCCTCCTTCTCCGGCGCCCAGCCGAGGACCTGACCGTAGAAACGGGCCGCCTCCAGGGTGTCGCGCGTCCGCAGCTCCAGCCACGCGGGCGCACTGCCCCGGCCCACCGTCCAGTCGGAGCGCACCGCGCCCTCCCAGATCCCGAAGGCCGCGCCGTCGGGGTCCATGGCGAGCGCCGCGCGGCCGGAGTGGAAGGCCAGTGGCCCCACCGCGACCGTGGCACCGCGCTCCCTGATCCTGGCCGCCGCCTCGTCCACGTCGCTCACCGCGAAGTACGGCGTCCACGAGACGGCGACCTGGAGCGACGAGGCGAGTGCCCCGATGCCCGCGACGGCCATCCCGTCCGAGAGCGCGACGGTGAAGTCCTCGCCCAGCCCCGCGGGGCGGTACGTCCAGCCCAGCACGTCACCGTAGAACGCCTGAGCGGCGGGCATCTCCCGCGCGAGCAGACTCACCCAGCATGGAGCGCCGGCCACCGTTTGTGAGTCCATCTTGTCCCGCTCCACACCGCTCACTCCGCCCTCGTCAGACACGTCTTGCTCATACGTATTGCCGCCGTTCGGTGTCTCTACTCTGCCAGGCCGCACGCAACTTGATCGCGGCGTGCCGCCCCCGCACCGGAGCCGGTGTGTGACGTCAGCGGGTGGCGGCGGCGAGGGCCGCGTCGGCCTTCGCCGCGGTGGACTGCCACAGTGTGGTGACCGGATCCCAGACCCGGATGGTGCCCGAGGAGCCCACCGAGGCCGCGTCGAAGCGCGTCCCGTGGTGCGACGGATCAGCGGCGACGGTGAGGAATGCGACGGCGCGCGACCCCTCGGCGGCCGGGTCGAGCGTCCGTACGGCGGCGTACGCGGAGCCTCCGGCGGCCAGCCGGTACGGGGCGCTCGCGGCCGCCGGTACGGGCCGCGCGGCGCCGTCGAGCTCCCCGAAGGTGACGGTGGGGATCCGGTCGACGACGCAGGCGGCGCCACCCTTGTGGGTGACGCTGATCCGGATCACGTGCGGGGTGGCGGTCCTGGTCGCGGTCGTCTCGACGGCGCCCGCACGGCAGACGGCGACGGCCGCCGGTGACGCGGTGGGTACGGCGGCGGCAGAGGCGCCGGTGGCGACCGGGAGCAGGACGAGAGCGGTGGCGGTCGCGGCGACGAGGGCAGGACGGATACGCATGGTGTGTTTCCCCGTTTCGGTCGAGCTGTGGGTCTGCCGAACTCGTGGTCTGTGGTCTGTCGCTCTGTAGACACCCGAACGGCCGCGGTGGTTGTGCCGGTCACCGAGGTCCGGTCACAGGTCCTCCACCGTCCTGCCGCCCGGATGGCGGTGCCGCCAGAACCAGAACACAGCGGTCGAGACGGCCGACCAGCCGGCCAGCACGGCGAACGGGAAGAAATGCTGCGCGCCCCCGAAGTACACCGCTGTGTGCTGGGCGTTGACGGAGGCGCCAGGCGGCAGCCAGCGCCCGATGTGCCCCAGCGCCGACGGCAGCAGCGGCCAGGACACCGCTCCGCCGGAGGACGGATTGCCCAGCAGCACCATCAGCCCCCAGGTCGGCAGCATCGCCCACCGGCCCATCAGGGTGTTGAACATCGTGAACACCATGCCGGACGTGAACATGGTGAACGCCAGGATCAGCCACGACTCGACGAACGGCAGATGCAGCGCGCCCAGCCACCAGTCCACCACCGAGGCGATGGCGAAGGCGCCGAGCAGCGAGTAGACGACGGTGAACGCGATGCGTTCGCCCGGGTTGAGCCCCCGCGCGTGGACACTCAGTTGGATGGCACCGACAAAACCGATGATCACGGCCGCGAGCGAGATGTAGAAGAGCGCGAGCCCGCGCGGATCCCCTTTCTGGAGCGGCTTGACGTCACTGATCCGTACGGGCACGCCGACGGCGTGGCCCACCACGGGCGCCGTCTCGGTGAGCACCTGCGCCACGGACGCCCCGGCGGCGCCGGCCACCGCGAAGTCGACGCCGGTGCCGCGGAACGTCAGGATCGCGAACACCTCCTGCTGCTCCACCGCGTGGTGGGCCGCCGCGTCCGTGGGGTAGGGGTGGAGTTCGAGTGACGCGTTGAGCGCCTTCTCCATGCCGTCCACGAAGGCGCGGGCGTGCGCCGTCCCGGTGGGGCCCACCACGGCGGCGGGGATACGGCGTGGCGTCGGGTTCGCCATGTTGTACGTGTACGAACCGGCGAAGAGGCCGGCCGCCGCCGCGAGGATGAACACCAGCACGACGGCGGGGAGGAAGGGCGACGCGGTGAAGGCGCTCCAGCGCTCCGCCGCCGTCCTCCCTCGACGGTGCGCGCCGTCAGGTCCGGGACCGGGCTCCGGTTCGGAACCGGACTCCGGTTCGGGGCCGGGGCCGTCGTTGGGTTGACGGCTGGGGTCGGGACCGGGGTCGGCTTCATGCTCCGCGTCGATAAAAGCACCGTAAACCACGCCTATCGGTCGGGCTCAGCGCAGCAGAAGCTGAAGCCCCCCGAGAACGGTCGCCCCGATGACCAGCCGCTCGAAGAGCCGTTGGTTGATCCGGTCCACACAGGCCTTGCCGATGAGCGCGCCCGGTATGACGAACAGGACGAGCGCGGCGTCCAGCAGCAGCGACGGCCCGTCGACCAGCCCGAGCCCCACGCTGAAGGGCAGCTTGGACACGTTGACGATCAGGAAGAACCAGGCGGAGGTGCCGAGGAAACCGAGCTTCTGGAAGCCGGCGGAGAGCAGGTAGAGCGACATGACGGGGCCACCCGCGTTGGCGACCATCGTGGTGAAGCCGCCGAGCACACCGTACGAACGCGCCGTGAGCCGTCCGGTGGGTGATCCGGCCGAACCGTCGCGCTCACCACCGGTGTCCGTAGCGTCGGCGCCCTCCGCTTCGGCCTCCGCCTTCTTCCGTGTGGCGCGCCGCCGCCACACCGTGACCCCGGCCATCAGCAGCAGGATCGCGCCGATCGAGGTTCGGACGGCGGCGTCGTCGGCCCGGACGAGGAAGAGCGTGCCCAGCACCACCCCCGTCGCGACCGCGGGGAACAGCCGCCACAGCGTCGGCCAGTGGGCGTGCCGCCGGTAGGTGAGCACCGCGAGCACATCGCCGACGATCAGGATGGGCAGCAGCACCCCCGTCGACTCGCGCGCGGGCAGCACGGCGGCGAACACGGCCAGACTGACCGTGTTCGCGCCGCTCACCGCCGTCTTCGAGAAGCCGACGAGTGTCGCCGCCGCGGCCAGCGCGGCCAGTCCCCACCACGAGATGTCCATTGCGGCAGCGATGCTATGCCCCCGGCTTCACGGACCGTCGGGCGGGGACGGCGACGGACAGCAGGGGACCGTGCCAGGCGGCACGGGATCCCAGAGATGGTGACCCACCGGTCGGACGGGGACCGGCCCCCGTTCCGGGCGCTCCAGTCGGCCGCTCCGCGCCGGCGCGCCCACCACCCCGGCGCAGCCCGGCCCCGTGACGGTCAGTACGGTCCAGGGCAGCCGGCGGGCGCCCTGGCGCCCTGGCGCCCCGCGAGGTCACACAGCGCCCCGGTGGCGAGGCTGCCCGGCGTGATGCCCACGCCGGCGACGGTGAGGAGGACGCCGTAGTGCGTGGCGACCGGCCGACCGCCGGAGAGCGCGACCACCGTGTCCCTCTCGAACGGCGCCGTGAGGTGGAGCATCACTGACCTGAAGCGGTCACCGGCTCGCACCGAGACCGCCAGAAGCCCTGCCGAGGGGGTCCGGTGGCGCGCTCGCGTGCGTAGGCTGGGGCGGGTGAGAACCGGCCGGTACGGGCCGGGGGGAGCCGAGGTGGGCGAGGCGGCGATGGGTGTGCGGCGGTCACCGGATTCCGGCAGGGGCGCGGCTCGTCCGGCGCGCGTCCACAACGCCTGGCTGGGCGGCGGCGATCACCTCCCCGCGGACCGGGAGGCCGCCGAGCCGGCCGCCGCGGCCAACCCCGGGATCGTCCGCGCCGTCCGCGCCAACCACGCCTTTCTCGGCCGGGCGGTCCGCCATCTCGTCGGCGCCGGTGTCCGGCAGTTCCTGGACATCGGTACGGGCATCCCCACGGCGGACAACACTCATGAGGTCGCCCGGTCCCAGGCCCCCGAAGCCCGGGTGGTCTACGTGGACAACGACCCGGTCGTCCTCGCGCAAGCCCGCCCCCTGCTCGTCGGCTCGCCCGAGGGGCGCACCGAGTATCCGGAGGCCGACGCCCGCGACGTGGGGACCGTACTCGCCGAGGCCGCGCACACCCTGGACCTCGACCGGCCCGTGGGGCTGATGCTGGTCGCCGTCCTCCAGTACCTCCCGGACGCCGACGACCCGTACGCCGTCACCGCCGCGCTCCTCGACGCGTTGCCCTCCGGCAGCCACCTCGTCCTCTCCCACCCCGCGGCCGGCATCCACGCCGACGAGGTGGCCGAGTCGATGCGGCTGTACAACGAGCGGGCCGCCGCCCACGGCGCCGCCACCCCTCGCACCCACGAGCAGGTGACACGGTTCTTCGACGGTACGGAGCTGCTCGCACCCGGGGTCGTCGCCCTGCCCGAGTGGCGGCCCGACGCCGGGGACGAACGGCCGCGAGCCGTCCCCATGCGGGGCGGAGTGGGCCGCAAACCCTGAGGCCCCGGGGGCGTGTTCGCGCGGACGACGACGGAGGGGGCGGGGCCGGTGGCCCAGGACGGCATCGGGTGGCTCCTGGAGCCGTACGTCGTCGACTGCGTGACCTTCGCGCGCGGCATCGGCCCCGGAGAACTGGTCGCGCGCCTCGGCGCCCGGCCGGCCGGCCCGGTCCGGCTCGCCACCGCGGTGGAGGCCCTGGACGCGCTCGCGGCTCCCGGCGTCGGCAGCGTCGCCCGGGTCGGCCGGGCGGCCGGCTGGTCCTTCGCCGTCGAGTACGGCGACGCCGTCGGCCCGACCCCGGACGGTCTGGCCGCCGTCTCGCACCGCGGCGTCGACGCCGTCAATTTCCTGCTGACACCCTGGCATCCGCCGTCGGTCTTCCGGCACTACGAGGACGGACGGCACATCTGCTCGTTCGGGATCGGGGCGGAGACCCACCGTCTGGGCAGCGACCCCGACCTGCTGGTGCCCGCGCTGACGGCGCTGGCGGTCCTGCCGGGCCCCCGGTGGTCCGACGGCGCCCGCCGCGAGCGCTCCCACCGGCTGACCATGCTGGCCGTCCAGGACCACTTCGGGCTGCGGCTGCCCCGGCACGACGTCGTCGAGGGCCGGCTGCCGCTCCATCTCGTACGGGAGCGCTGAGCCGGAAAACCCGCGGGACACCGGGCGCCGGACTCCGTAACCTCACCACCATCACCGCACCGGCCGCGCCAACCCCCGTGCGGCGACCGGCACGGAGACAGGCACACCGGCACGGGGACAGGGGCGGGGAGAGGCGTATGCGCACGGCCGGACGACGGATCGACGAATTGCTGGACGGCTACCGGCCCCACGATCCGGCCGAGGCCGCCGACGTCACCCGCGTACGGGAACTCGCGCGCGCCGCCGAGGACCCCTGGCTGCGCTCCATTCCCCTGCACGTGACAGCCTCCGCCCTGATCGTGCACCCCGGCAGCGGACGGGTCCTGATGCGCCGCCACCCCCGGATGGACACCTGGCTCCAGGTCGGCGGCCACGGCGACCCGGGGGAGACCGAGCCCGTGGACATCGCGCTGCGGGAGGCCCGCGAGGAGACCGGCCTCGGCGACCTGACGCCCTGGCAGGACGCCTCCCCGGTCCACGTGGTGATCGTGCCCGTGCCGGCGGGCGGCGACGAGCCCGCGCACGAACACGCCGACCTCCGGTATGTGCTGACCACGGCGCGTCCGGACACGATCCGGCCTGAGCGGCCCGACGCGCCCCTGCGCTGGATGACCCCGGCCGAGGCGTCCGAGGCCACCAGCGAGGAGAACGTACGCGAGGCGCTGCGGCGCGTCGGCGAGCTGCTGGCGGCGGCGGGCTGACCCGCCGGATGCGTGGGGCCGGGGCGGGGGACACGGAGCACGCCGTACGCACCGGCCCGGCACCCGGTCAGGACCCGGCCCTCAGGCGGGCACACCCTCCGGCAGCGGCGCCCGCGCGAACACCCGGGCCACGCCGGCGACCAGCACGGCGGCCAGCGCCACCACCCCCGCCAAGGTCACCTGGAGCAGCAGCGCCCCACAGGCCGCCCCGGCGAACATGGCGAGCACCGACCCCACCCTGCGGTGCGGCCGGGCACCGGTCCCGGCGCCGAGCACACTCTCCGCGGTGAGCGCCGTGAGGGTCTGGGTGAGCACCGTCGTGGTGAGATCCCGGGGCCCCAGCAGCCGTACCGTCGCGTTCTGCAGCCCGCAGCAGAGACCGAGCAGCGCGACGATCACCAGCAGCGCCCGGCCCTCGGCACGCAGCAACCCCGTACCGATCAGCAGCGCCGTCAGGGCCAGCCCGGCCGCCTGCCCGGCGAACGCGCCGCCCAGCCAGAGCCTCGGCCGGCCGCCGAGGAGCCTGCTGAGCTGACCGCCGAGGAACGCCCCGAGCACGAAGGCCGCCATCGCCACGATCGGCGCGACGACCGGCAGCCGGTCGCTCCGTACGACGGAGAACCCGAGGAAGACCACATTGCCGGTCATGTTGGCGACGAAGACATGGCCGAGCCGCAGAAAACTCACCGCGTCCACCAGACCGGTCGCGAACGTCATGACGAGCAGCGCCCCCACTGCCCACCGCCGCGCCACGGGAAGATCCTCGGCCACCACGCTCCACCCGCTCTCTGCCGTGCTTCCTGTGCCGTCCCAGGTGCCGTGCGAGCACGTCACAGACCCTAACCAAGCAGGTAGGACTCCTGATAAGAAGAACCCCGAGCGGGAGTGGCCCCCGCGCCCCCGACGCAGCGAAGGAGACCTCCGTGCCCCACGTGCCCGGACGCACCGAAGAACCGCGCGACTCCTCCGTACCGCCGGCGGTACGGAACTGGGCGGGCAACATCACCTTCCGGGCGGCGCGTCTGCACACCCCCACGTCGGTGGAGCGGCTGCGGGAGATCGTCGCGGGCGGCCACGCCGTACGGGCCCTCGGCAGCGGCCACTCGTTCAACACGATCGCCGACACCCACGGCGACCTGGTCTCGGTGGCCGGACTGCCGAGGACCGTGGAGGTCGACCCGGCGTCGGCCACGGTCACGGTCGGCGGCGGGCTGCGGTTCGCCGAGTTCACCGACGCCGTCCACGCGGCCGGTCTGGCCCTGCACAACCTCGGCTCGCTCCCGCACATCTCCGTCGCCGGCGCCTGCTCCACCGGCACCCACGGCTCGGGGGCCGGCAACGGCACCCTGGCGTCGGCCGTGCAAGCGCTGGAGCTCGTCACGGCCGACGGCGAACTGCTGCGGCTCACCCGGGGCGACGCGGACTTCCCTGGCGCCGTGGTCGCCCTGGGCGCCCTCGGGATCGTCACACGGATGACGCTCGGCCTCGTACCCGCCTACGAGATACGGCAGCGGGTGTACGACGGACTGGCGCCCGAGCGGCTGCGCGAGCGCTTCGACGAGATCCTGTCCGCCGCCTACAGCGTGAGCGTCTTCACCGACTGGCGCCCCGACGGCGCGGCCCAGGTGTGGCTGAAGCAGCGGACCGGAGACCCCGGCACCGGTTCCGCGCCGGACACCTGGCACGGCGCCAGGCCCGCGGACGGCCCCCGCCACCCGGTGCCCGGCGTGGACGCGTCGACCTGCACCGAGCAGGCCGGCGTCCCGGGGCCGTGGCACGAACGGCTGCCCCACTTCCGCCCCGGCTACGTCCCGAGCAGCGGCGACGAACTCCAGAGCGAGTACTTCGTGGCCAGGGAGGACGGCCCCGCCGCCTTCGACGCGCTGGCCCGCATCGGGGAGCGGATCGCGCCCGTCCTCCAGATCGGCGAGGTACGCGCCGTCGCCGCCGACGACCTCTGGCTCAGCCCGGCGTACGGACGGGACACGGTCGCCTTCCACTTCACCTGGTTCCCGGACACCGACGCGGTGACCCCGGTGCTGGAGGCGATCGAGGAGGCGCTCGCCCCGTTCGGCACCCGGCCGCACTGGGGCAAGCTCTTCGTGATGGGGCCCGAGCGCGTCAGGGAGCTGTACACGCGCTACGCCGACTTCGAGGCACTGGCGGCCAGGACCGACCCACGAGGTGTGTTCCGCAACACCATGCTGAACCGGTATTTCCCTGGCGCAAGGTGACACGCATCACTCATTCGATGGTGTGTCAGAAAATATGTCATAGAAGTTTAACCTGGGACACAGACAGACCTCAGTCGGTGTTCCTAGCCTCACGGGCATGCCCCACCACCGTTCCGCACCCTCCGCCCGCCTCTCCCTGTCGCGCCGGACCGCCCTCCCCGCAGCCGTCGCGGCGGCCGCCTGCCTGACCGTATGGACGGCGACGGGCTTCCCGTCACCGTCCCTGGGCGACTCCGGCCTGGTGCCGGGGGCCGACATCTCCCGGCAGGCCTCCGCCGCCCTCGTGTCGCCGTCGTCCCCGGCCGATCCCGACCAGGTCCTGACCCGGCGGCTCGCCGCCCTGCCGAAGCCCGCCAAGGCCTCGGTCTCGGTGGCGGTGATCGACCTCAAGGACGGCCGCGAGGCGGACTACGGCGTCGGTGCGGGGAAGACCTACGACACGGCGAGCATCGTGAAGGTCGACATCCTGGCGGCGCTGCTGCTGCGCGCGCAGGACGAGCACCGCGCGCTCACCACCGCGGAGAAGTCCTACGCGACCAAGATGATCAAGGTGAGCGACAACGTGTCCGCGAACGCGCTCTGGCGCGCGATCGGCGGGGGCGACGGCCTCGACGCGGCGAACCGGCGGCTGGGCCTGACCGGCACGACCGCGGGCAGCGGCAAACTGTGGGGGCTGACCCAGTCGACCGCCGCCGACCAGATCTCCCTGCTCTCGTCGGTCTTCGGGGACAGCGCCACCTCCCCGCTGACCACCTCCTCCCGCGCGTACATACGGGGCCTGATGGGCGGGATAGCGGCCGACCAGGAGTGGGGGGTCTCGGCGGCGGGCACGCCGACCGGACTGAAGAACGGCTGGCTCTCCCGGAGCGCGACCGGCCTGTGGGACGTGAACAGCATCGGACGGATCGAGGAGAACGGGCACAGCTACCTGCTCGCCGTGCTCTCCCGCGGCAACGTCAGCATGAAGGCGGGGATCTCCCTGGTGGAGAAGGCGGCCACCACCGCGGTCTCGGCCTCCCGGGAGTGGGCGTAGGGCCTCCGGAGGCACCGCCCCGGATCAGCTCCTGGTGGCCACCACCAGGACACAGCGGGGGCTGCCGTCCGGCCGGGTGCCGAGCCAGGCCAGCGGCAGGAGACCGGTCGTGAAACCGGCGCCGGCCAGGTCGGCCAGTACATCCGGCAGCCGGAAGGTGCGGTAGTACATGACGAACGGCGGCTGCCGGAGCAGATTGCGCAGCCGCATCGCCCCGTCGAACCCCCACATCGCCCAGTACGCCGTCGAGCCGACCCGGGGCGGCGCGGGCACCGGGAAGACGAATCTGCCGCCCGGCCGCAGCGCCGCGTACGCCTGTGCGAAGAGCTCGGGCCGCTCACCGGGCAGGAAGTGACCGAACGCCCCGAAGCTCACCGCCAGATCGAAGGCGGCCCGGAACGGCAGAGCACGCGCGTCGGCCCGCACCCAGTCCACCACCGGGCCTGCGGCGTCCCCCAGGTTGGCGCGGGCGGCGGCGAGCATCCCCGCGCTGAAGTCGACGCCGGTGGCGCGCTCTGCGCAGAGCCGCCGCAGCACCTCCACACCGGCGCCGGTCCCGCAGCAGATGTCGAGTCCGGTACGGAAAGGACCGAGCGGCGCGGCCGTACGGACCACCTCGTCCAGCAGCGGACCGGGCGTACGGAACGGCGTCCGGTCGAACTTCGGGGCCAGCAGGTCGTAACCGTGCTCGACGGACGACAGCGCCTGCACGGCGAGTTCGCGGAAGGTAGGGCCCTCAGGGGTGAACATCACGCTCAGCGTAGCCACCGTGCGGGGCGCGCCCTCACCGGGTCGCCAGCCCGGCGCGGGCGGCGGCGATCCGGCGCACGGCTTCCCGCAGCCGGTCGGGCGGCTGGGTGAAGGGCAGCCGCAGCCACCGTTCCAGCCCGTCCCGTACCCCGAAGCGGTCCCCGGGGGTGAGCAGCACGCCGTACTGCCGCGCGGCGGCGGCCAGCCGTGGACCGATCGGTTCCGGCAGCCGGCACCAGAGGTTCACACCGCCGTCCGGCGTACGGAAGGACCAGTCGGGGCACTCGGCGCGTACCGCGGCGACCAGCGCGTCCCGCCGCGCGCGCAGTTCACGGCGGCGCGGCTCCAGAGCTGGCCCGGGGTCGCCGAGCAGCCCGGAGAGCCAGAGCTGCTCGAACAGCGGCGAGCCGAGATCCAGTGAGGCCCGGATCTCCCCGAGCCGGCCGATCAGCTCCTCGGAGGCCCTGACCCAGCCGATGCGCAGACCGCCCCAGTGGGTCTTGGCGGGGGAGCCCACCGTGATCGTCCAGCGCGGCGCGAACGCGGCCAGCGGCGGCGGCGCGCTCCCCGGCCCGTCCCCGTCCCCGCCCGGATCCCCGCCGCCGAGGCTCAGATCCACCGCCGACTCGTCGACGACCGCGTGGGTCCGGGTGGCGGCCAGCACGGCGCCCAGCCGCTCGCGGTCCCCGGCACCCATGCGCCGGCCGGTGGGGTTGTGGAAGTCGACCATCAGATACGCCAGCCGGGGCGAGGTCTGGCGCAGCGTCGCCGCGATCCCGTCGATGTCCCAGCCCGACGCGGCGAACGGGTCGACCGGCACGGGGACGAGATGGCCCCGCGCCGCCGTCACCGCGTCGAAGGCGTGCGGATAGCCGGGCTCCTCGACCAGGACCCGGTCGCCGGGCCCCGCCAGCAGCCGCAGCGCCAGGGCGAAACCGTGGTGCGCCCCATTGGTGATCATGATCTGGGACGGTGCCGTGGGCACACCGCGCACCGTGTACCGGGCGGCGATCCGCTCGCGCAGCGGCGCGATGCCCAGATCGTCGTACGTCTCGTCCCGCAGCGCCTCCCGCAGGGCCCGCCGCGCCGCCTCGAAGGCGGGCAGCAGACCGTCCGCCGCGCCGGGAGAAGCCCGGGTGAGGTTGATCGGCTCGCCGCCGTCCGGCAGCCCGGCGTCCGGGGGCCGTCCCCCGGGCGGAACCGCCGTCCAGGATCCGGAGCCCTGGCGGGAGGCGACCAGTCCCGCGTCCCGCAGCCGCCCCAGCGCCGCGCCGATCATGGTCCTGCTGACTCCGAGCGCGGCGGCCAGCTCCCGCTCGGACGGCAGCCGCGTGCCCGGCGGCAGCCTGCCGTCCCGGATCCGGCCGGCGAGGGCGTCGGCCAGAGCGTGCCCGCCGCCGCGCGGACCGCCCACGTGCCACTGCCCGAGCGTGCTCGCCAGCCGGGCGGCGGAGATCCGGCCCATGGTGCGACTGCTGAGAGGCGGCAATCCATTCATCAGGCCACTGTAATGAGATGGATCATGGAGTGGTATGTGAAATCCGGCCAATCAGACTTCATGGAGTGAAATGGACTCCTGTCCGGTCGCTGACCCCGCGGGCAGTGGCGGGCACGGTCAGCCTCCAGCGGTCCGGTGCAGCCGCCGTGCCATGAGGGCGAGTTGGAGCCGCAGCCGCCCGTACGGATCGTGCACCGGCCAGCCGAGCCACTGCTCCGCCTGCGCCAGCCGGTCCTGGAGCGTCGAGTGGTGCAGGGTCAGCTCCGTCGCCGCCGCGCGCAGACTCGGGGCGAACGCGACCGTGTGCAGCGTGAGCGCCGCCCAGGGCGCCGCGGCGACCGCGCGCTCCAGCGCCCGTACGTCGGGAACCGGTTCGGTCCCGGCGCCGACCGCGGCCGCCAGCAGGACCAGGGCGCCCAGGTCGTCCGCGTACACCGTCCTCGGCCCGGGGTCCCGCTCGTCGCCCTCCGCCGTGAACCGCAGCGCGGCCCGCGCGGCGGCCCAGGAGACCGGGAGGCCGAGCACCGGCACCGCGGGGCCGACCCCGGCCCGCCGGCCCCCGGCCGCCGACGGCTCCCGAGCGGCGGGTACCCGCGCCCCCGGCGGGGGCATCGGCTCGACGACGGGCGGCGCCCCGGCCGGCGCCACCGCACGGGCCAGGACCGTGTCCCGCAGACCGAGCCGTCCGGCCGCCTGCCGCCGCGCGTGCTCCGACGCGGACGCGTCCAGCAGCACCTCCACCGAGGCCGGATCGTCGCCGGGCCCCTGGACCGGAGCCCGGCCCCGGGTCCGGTCGAGGACCACCCGCGCCGCCGCCGCGGCCCGTTCCAGCACCATCGCGTGGACCCCACCGGGCGGCCCGGCCCGCTCCAGCCACACGGCAGGGACGCCGCCCGGCTCCAGCGGGGCCGACATCCAGCGGGGATCGGGCGGAGCACCACCGGCCAGCCGTACGCCGTCGGCGCCCACCCGGATCCGTACGCCCCGCCCCTCGTCCACCAGCCGGGCGGTATCCCCGGACAGCACCGCCGCGCCGCGCACCAGCGCCTCCAGACCCGCCCGGCCCTCGACCAGCCGGTCGAAGTACGCGATCACATGGAGCGCCGCCCCCGCGTCGGGATCGAGCGCGGCGAGTCTGCCCGCGAGTTCCTTCACCCCCTCATCCTGCGACGCCGGGCGCCCGGCGCCAAGCGCGCCCCGGCCGGCCGCGCCCGCGGCTCAGTTCCCCAGCAGCCGGGCGAGCCAGCGGAACTGGGCGGCCCTGGCCTCCTGGGCGAGCGCGGTCTGCGGAGCCAGCGTCTCGAACCCGTGGAAGCCACCGGGCCACACATGCAGTTCCGCCCGGCCGCCCGCCTGCCACAGCCGGGACGCGTACGCCACGTCCTCGTCCCGGAAGGTCTCGGCGGAGCCGACGTCGATGAACGCGGGCGGCAGCCCCGACAGGTCCGTGGCCCGCGCGGGAGCGGCGTACGGGGAGACGTCCGGGCCACCCCGCGACCCGCCCAGCAGCGACGTCCAGCCGATGTGGTTCGCGGCCTGGTTCCACACACCCTGGCCCGCCATCTGAAAGCTCGACGGGGTGTCGTTGCGGTCGTCGAGCATCGGGCACATGAGCATCTGCCCGGCGAGCGGGGGACCGCTTCTGTCACGGGCCAGCAGCGCCACGGCCGCGGCCAGTCCACCGCCCGCGCTGCCGCCGGCGACAACGATCCTTTCGGGGTCGATGCCCAGCTCGGCGGCGTGCTCCGCCGTCCAGACCAGCCCCGCGTACGCGTCCTCCACGGGCGCCGGATGCGGATGCTCGGGGGCCAGCCGGTACTCCACCGACACCACGACCAGGTTCAGCTCCAGCGCCCAGCCGAGGGCGTTCTCCAGCCCCGTCCTGTTGTTCCCGAGGATCATGCCGCCGCCGTGGATCTGGTAGAGCGCGGGCAGCCCCGGGGACGCGGCGGACGGACCGGTTCCGGCGGGCCGGCAGATGAGCAGGGAGATGTCCGGCTCACCCGGCGGCCCCGGCACCGTACGCTCCTCCCACTCGATGGCTCCGTCCCGGCGCAGATCCTCGTCGGACGGGCCGGTCCCCCGCCCCCTCCGGACGGCGGGGATGTCCGTGAAATCCAGCGCACCGCCCATCGCCGCGAAGATGACATCGAGCGCCGCCGCCAGTTCCGGGTCGAACGGAGGGGGCGGCGGGACGGGCCGGCCGGTCCCGGTGGGCTGCGGATCCGTGGCGGTCATCGGCTCTCCCTCGTCCGCGGTCACACCCTGCGACCGGTGACGACCATGGTGCGGCAGCGACCACGGCCACCGGGAGTGCCGAAACGGCGGAGATCACCCGCCGGACGGCGGGTGATCGGACCGGGGCCGCCGCACCCGGCCGCCGGTCACTCCCCGCCGCGGACCGGGATACGCGCCGGGGAGAACTCCACGGGCAGGGATTTGGGCACCCGGGTCCAGGGGGAGGGGTGCCAGGCCACCTCCTCGGCGGGGATCGCGAGCTTCATGTCGGACAGCAGATGCAGCACGGTGTTGACCGCGGTACGGGTGATCAGCCGCGCCGGCACCTGCGCGGGGCAGACGTGCGGACCCGCCGAGAAGGCGAGATGGGCGCGGTTGCCCGGCTCGCTCGCGGCGTCGTCGGGACGGATCACCGGATCGTCGTTGGCGGCGGCGATCCCCAGGATCAGCGCGTCACCGCGCCGGATCAGCCGGCCCCCCAGCTCCGTGTCGGCGAGCGCGTAGCGGGCGGGCTGGTTGTTCATCGGCGGGTCGCGCCACAGCGCTTCGTCGAGTGCGTCGTCCACCCCGAGCCGGCCCCCGTGCATCCGGGCGGCGAAACGCGGATCGGTGAGCAGCAGCCGCAGCGCCAGTGAGGTCCACGCGTTGACCCCCTCCGTACCGGCGGAGATCATCGCCGCCATCGACTGCAGCCGCTCCTCGTCGTTGCGGAGGTTCGGATGGTTGATGAACGACGTGGTCAGATCGTCCGCCGGGTTGCTGTGCCGCTGGCGCAGCGCGTCGGCGAGGATCCCCTCGAAGTCCCGGTTGCCGTCCTGGGAGTCGTCGGCGCTGCCGAACACGGCGACCAGCGTGCCCAGCAGCTTCTGGCCCTCGTCGCTGTTCAGCCCGAAGAGCGACGCGATGGAGAGCATCGGCACGATCGTGGCGTACTCGGTCACCAGGTCCGCCCGGCCGCGCTGGGAGAACGCCGCGATCAGCTCCGTACACACCGATTCGACCTGACGGCGCGCCCTGCGCTGGTCGATCCTGGCCACCCCCTCGTCGAGGGGCTGGCGCAGCCTGCGGTGTTCCGCGCCGTCGGCGCCGAGGACATTGGCGCGCCAGCCCATCATCGGGAGCAGCCTCGACCGCGGGGACACCACCCCGTCGTTGAGGTCGCGCCAGTTCCTGGCGTCACGTGAGTAGATCTGCTCCTGCCGGGTGATGGTCAGCAGCTCCCGGTAGCCGAGGACGAGCCAGGCGTGCACGCCCGGCGCCAGTTCGACCTTGGCGACATTGCCCCACCGGGCGCGCAGCGCGCGGTAGACCTCCCGGGGGTCCGGCGCGCCGGTGGCCGCGGAGAGCGGCATGGGCGCTTCCCCGTCGACGGGCGTGCCGTAGCGCGCGGGGCACTCCGGTGGCGGTGAGAGCGGGGTGAGCGCGGGGGGACGGGTCATGAGGCGGTCTCCTTGGCGGGCTCGGCGCCGACGTGCGAGACGTACTCGACCAGGCTGATCAGCGCGTCCACCGACGGCATGCGCTCCCGCGCGTCGCACATCACCACGGGGGTGTCCGGCAGCAGATCGAGCGCCCCGCGCAGTTCAGCCGTCCCGTGCACCTCGCTGTCGGGGAACTGGTTGACGGCGACGGCGAACGGCAGCCCGCGCAGCTCCAGTTGTTCGAGGACGTCGAAGCTGTCCATCAGCCTCCGCGTGTCGACGATGACGAGGACGCCCAGCGCGCCCTCGGCGAGTCCGTCCCAGAGATCCCAGAACCGGCGCTGCCCCGGGGTGCCGAACAGATAGAGCACCAGCCGGGAGTTGAGGGTGATCCGGCCGAAGTCCATGGCGACGGTGGTGGTGGTCTTCGTACTCATCCCGGCCAGATCGTCCACACCGATGGACGCCTCGGTCATCACCTCCTCCGTACGCAGCGGTTCGATCTCGCTGACCGAGCCGACCAGTGTGGTCTTCCCGACGCCGAACGCGCCCACCACCAGGATCTTGACGGCCTGCTGGATCGTGTCGGGTAAATAGCGGTCAGCGGAGCCGACGGAGACCATCCAGTACCTCCTGAAGGAGTTGGGAATCGGGGAGAACGGCCTGGGGGACGCCGGAGCGCGCGCAGAGATGACCGTCGTCGATGAGATCGGACGCGAGCACCTTCACCAGGCTCACCGGCAGTTCGAGATGGGCGGCGGCCTCCACGAGGGAGAGCAGCCGCTCACACATCCGCACCAGGGCGCGCTCCTCGCGGGTCGCGGAGACCGGCAGGTCGCGCGGGGAGTCGGCGGCGATGAGAAGACTCTCGACCCCGACGGTGTTACGGCTGGGCCTGCACCGGCCCTTGGTGATCACATACGGGCGGAGGGCGTTCCCCGCGTACTCGCCGTACTCGCCGTCCGGGCCACTCACCGCACGGATTCCGGCCGGGGCGGACTGCTCAGGTTCCCCGCGCCCATCCGCAGCACCTGCGCCTGCATCTGCCGGGCGACCAGCTTCGGGTCCACCACGGGGCCCGTCACCACCGCGAGATGGGCGCCTCGGGCGCTGCGCATGAACAGATAGCCCCCGTTGAACTCCACCATCTGCTGGTGGACCGCCCCGCCGTCCTCGCCGAACTCTCTGCCGAGGCTGCGGGCGAGGGACTGGAGCCCCGAACAGTTGGCCGCCAGCCGGTCGGCGGAGTCCCGGTCCATCCCCTCGGAGCTGGCCAGCAGCAGCCCGTCGGCGCTGAAGACGATCACCTCGCGCACCCCCGGCACGGCGGCCACTTCGGCGATCATCCAGCCGCGTTGCTCCGGGTTCTCCGTGTAACTCATGCTCACGTCAGTCCTTCCGGTGAATCGGGGGTGGGGTAGGAGAGGCCTCGCTGGCCCTGGTGGGGTACGGAGTGACCCTGATGCGGTACGCAGTCGGGCGACGGCACGGACCGGCCGCCCTCGATGAACTGCTCCATCCAGTCGCCCGCCTGTTCGGGCGTGCCCGGCGGAACGGCCGCGACGGGGCCCGTCTCCACCGGGGCGTACTCGTCACGGCGCGAGCGCCGCTGCGGCAGTCTCTGTACGAGGGAGGCACGCTCCGGCACGGGCCGCAGCACGGACTCGTGGACGTACGGTGTCACGGCGTCGGTCATCGCCTCGGCCACCGCCGGTACGGGCGGCGGCGGTTCGGCGGAGGCGACCGGCACGGAGAGCGTCACCGGTTCGGGCACCCCGGCGGGCTCGCGTACCTCATACCCGTCCCGTACCGTCGGCGCCGCCTCGGACGCGCCCGGGGATCCCTCCGCCGCGGACACCCCGAGCCTCCTGCGGACGAGCGGGACGATGGCCGTACCGGCGGGGGGAAGCGTCTCCAGCACGTCGCGGGGGACCAGCACCACCGCGCGCACCCCGCCGTACGGGGAGGGCCCGAGGTCGACGTGGAAGCCGTGCCGGTCGGCGAAGCGGCCCACGACCGCGAAACCGGTCTGCGGGATCTCGCCGACCTCGCCGACCCCGAGGAGCCTGCGGCCGGAGACGATCTCGCGCGCCTCGGCCAGCCGGTACTCGTCCATGCCGAGACCACCGTCGTCCACCTCGACCACGGCGCCGCGCTGCACCGTCCGCACGGTCACCGGCACCGCCGTCCGGGGCGGCGAGTACTCGGTGGCGTTGGCGAGCAGTTCGGCCAGCAGGTGGATCAGCGGTTCGACGATCGACGGGGTGACCCCGAGGTCCGGGTCGCCGGTCACCTGCACCCGCTGGTACGCGACGATCCGGCCGGAGGCGGCGCGCACCACGTCCACCATCGCCAGCGGCTTCTGCCACTGCTGTCCCGGCCATTCGCCGCACAGCACCTTGAGGCTCTGCGCGTGCCGGGCCTGCTGGGTCGCCGCGTGGTCCACCCGCATGGTGGTCTCCAGCAGGTCGGCGTCGCCGGGGAAGCGGTCCGCGAGACCGGTGACGGCGGCCTGGATCCGGTGCGCCGAGGTCTGCACACGGCTCGCCAGCTCCACCAGGGCCAGGCGCTGGGACTCCTCCCGGTACTGCACGGAACCGGTGACCGAGGAGAGCAGCAGGTCGAACCCGTCGCTCACGGCGCGCCCGAGCTGTTCGCCGCCGTGCAGCGGCGCGGGAATCTCCGAACGGGTGAGGGCCGCGGGCAGCCGTTGGTTGACGAGGTGCTCGACCTCCTTCTTCACCAGCTCGGCCTGGTGCTGGGAGCGTTGCTCGGCGTGGGCGCGCCGGCCGGTCTCCCGGCGTACGGCCTCGGCCTCGCGTTCCCTGGCCTCGTCGAGGAACCGGGCGGCGTCGTACTCGGCGCGCTGATGCCGGCCGCGCAGCACCGCCAGGGCGACGAGCAGCAGCGCGGCGGCCGCGCCGTACGCCACGGCCGCTCCGGCGCTCATGCGGGCGAGGGGCACCAGCGTTATGGCGAAGGCCACGAGCGCGACCACGAGGGTGGCCGGCCAGAGCCACGGTGAGCTGCCCCGGGGCAGAGAAGGGGGCGCGGGGGAACGTGCCATGGAAAACCTTTGGGTTCGCTGAGGAAACGTGGTCCGGCGGAGGTCACCCGGTGGAGGTCACGGGAGGTGACGACGGCGCGCGGCCGGTATGACCTGGCGCGGGACCGGGGGGCGCCGGACGCCGTCGGCCCCACCGGTTTCATGCGAATTGATCATGAGATGAACTACCTCTTCACCAGACGTTGTTGGGGATCGTATCCCCGTCGGACCGGTTCCGAAGTAACTTAACGAATACGGAGGGTCACGAAAATAAATCGACCGTTATCGACTGATGCCGACAGAAAAAGACCGGCGCTGACCCTCGCTGACTGGTGCTGCCTGTCCGTGAAGGGCAACGGACGGCCTGTTCGGCCATGTGGGTGCCGTCAGCCCTTCACGCGCTCGACCCGCCGCCGCTTGTTCGTCGCACGAACGCCGGGCCCCCGCCGCACGGGGCGCCCGGCTCACGCGACGACGGTGAACAGGCCCCCGTCCGGGTCGCGGAGCGTGGCCTCGTGGCCCGAGTCGGAGACGGCGGGGTGGGCGACCACGCCGCCCCCGGCCGCGGCGGCGGCCGACGCGGCGCCGGCCACGTCGGCCACCCGGAAGTAGACGTGCCAGCGGGGCCGGATCTGTGGGTCGGGCGCGCTCTCGACCGCCCCGCCGCGCAGCGCGGCGACCGTGTGCGTACCGTCGCGGACCAGTACCTGGTCGTTCTCGTAGTGCACCTCGCAGCTCCGCCCCTCGTCGGAGCCCCAGGTGAGCACCTGCGCGTAGAAGATGGCCGCGGCGAAGGCGTCCCGGGTCCGCAGCTCCAGCCGCGCCGGCCCGCCACCCCGGCCCACCGACCAGCCCACGACGGTCCTGCCCTCCCAGAATCCGAACACGGCGCCGTCCGGGTCCGCGGCGAGCGTGGCGCGCCCCGTACTCATGGCGAGGGGGCCGACGGCCACGGTCGCCCCCCGTTCCCGGATGCGCGCGGCGGCCGTGTTCGCGTCGTCCACCGCGAAGTACGGGGTCCAGGCGACCGCGGCCTGCAGGCTCGGGGCCAGCGCCCCGATGCCCCCGACGGCCCGGCCGTCGGACAGCGCCACGGAGAACGCGTCACCCAGCGCGGTGGGGCGGAAGGTCCAGCCGAGTACCGTGCCGTAGAACTCCTGGGCGGCGCGCAGGTCGCGGGCCATCAGACTCACCCAGCAGGGGGCCCCGATCACGGCATGTGGTGACGCCGGCATGGCTCTGGTCCACTCCGTTCTGACGGGTCCGCGGGAGTCGGTCCTCGACCCTCCCGTAGCCATGCTTCACCCGGGCGGGGCGCCGCGCATGTCGGCGCCCCAGGTGCGGGAGCGGTGAACACGAAGGAAGTCGACCTGGTACGAGAGGGCGGACGTGGCCGGGTCCGGCGCCGCGTGGTACCGGCCGGAGGAGACCGACAGGTTCACGATCAGCGAGGCCGACCAGTCACGGCCGACCCCCGCGCCGTCCGCGAAGGCCCGGATCCCGTTGACCCACCAGACCACGGTCCTGGCCCGGAACTCGACCTTCAGGGTCACCCACGCGCCGGGCCGGACCGAGGGATGGGCATAGACGAACCCGCCGCCCCTGACGTGGTTCGACAGCTCCAGCAGCCCCGGGTTGTCGGGGTGGTACTCGAAGACGTCGATCTCGTTGCCGCCGTCCCGCCAGGTCCAGATCGCGGGCCACGCGCCGAGCCCGGTGGGCAGCTTCACCCGGGTCTCCAGGACGTCGCCGGTGCGCAGCATGAACCCGTCGGGGCTGCCCTCCGTGGTGAGCAGACCCGTGTCCCAGCCGCCGTCGGGGCGGCGGGTCGCCCGGAAGACACCGTCGCGGCTGTACTCCGGATCGGCGACGAGATGATCCAGCTTGTTGTCGCCAGGATTGGTCGGCCCACCGCCCGGATACGCCCAGGACCGGCCTGCGACCCACTGCCGTGTGGAGGAGAAGTCGGCGGTGAAGCAGGGCGGTCCGCTCGGCCCCGGTGGACCGCCGGGAGCCGGCACGGTCGGCCGCGGCCAGGGCCTGAGCCGGCCCGCCAGCCACTCCAGAACTGCGGAACCGCGCTGCCCCATGGTGTCCCTCTTCCCCGGGCCGTGGCCGTGCTCGCGGTCACGGACGGCGCACGACCGCGCTGTCCCGCCATGCTAGGAAGAGCGGGGCAGGACCCGCGGAGAACCCGCCACGCGGGCCCGGGCGACCTTCAGTTCGGAGACTGCTCCCCGCGGGTGAGGCGGTGTCCCGTCAGGCCGAGGCCGGGGGAGGCGCGGCGGCCTGCACGGCGGGCTGGACCCCCGGCTGCACGGAGCGCTGCGCCGCCCCCTGGTCACCGGCGGATCCGTTGATCTTCTCGATCGCCTGCCGGGCGTGCTCACCGGGGGTACGGGACGTCAGCGACGACACGGTGGAGGCGGGGCCGGCGACCGGCCAGTCCTGCGCGGGCTTCGCGTGACCCGCGGCGGCCCGGGTGCGCAACCGGTGGCTCGCGGCCTCGTCCAGACTGACGGGACGTTTCATCTGGGCGGCCAGCCGACTGGCCTCCTGCCCCAGCGAGGCGACGTCCTCCCACCCCAGCCGAACCACCAGACGGAGTTCGGCCTCCCCGTCGGGCAGCGCGCGGAGGGAGGTGTTGACGGGGTCATTCATGGACTGATCCTCTGGGTCTCGGAACGGAACCCTGGCGGAGAGGGCCGCACCGCGCGGGCGCGGGTGCTGTCCAGTGGTACGGGCCGCCGCCACCCGGTGTTCACCCCCGTGGCCGATTCCCGCCGTTCGCCGGGGTCACCGCCCCGGCGAGCGGCGCCCTCCCCCGTACGAGCAGCACCACGGAGGCCACCGCGGCGAGGGCGCACCAGGTGGAGACGTACTCCAGGCGCCACAGCGCCGCGCAGACGACCGCGCCGAGCGCCACCACCGCACCCAGCAGCCGCACCCACCGGTCCCCGCCGAGCAGCAGGGCGCCGACCGTGGCGAGCAGATAGCCCGCGACGAGCGGCCCGGCGTACGGCAGGTCGATCGCGTACCCGACGGTGTGGCCCCGGATCTCGGCGGTCACCGTACGGCGCGTGAGGGCGTACGCGAGGGCCCCGGCCGTGGCGAGCCCGACGGCCACCGGAACCGCCAGCCGGCGCCGCGCGGTGGGCGGCGCGGCGAGCAGCACGGCCACGGGCACCCACGCGGCCAACAGCGGCAGGGCGACCACCGCCCAGGCCAGGGTCGCGGGGCCGGAGCCCCCGCCGGCCCGCCACACGGCGGCCTCGATGATCTGGTGCGCCCCCAGGATCAGCGGCAGCGCGGCGAGCGGCAGCTCACGGGCCGAGCGCACCCGCGCCACACAGGCCACCCCGATCGCGGTGATCGCGGTGCCTGCCACGAGGTCGGCCGTCGCGCTCCAGCACATGACGTCTTCCAAAATAGGCGCGCGGTGCGGAAGGGCGCTCGGTCGCCTGGAGCGCTGCCGCCGGTGTCCGGAGCGGATTCTTCCACGCCGGAGCAAGGGAATCTGTGCCGACGGGAGTAGACATGGTTCCGTGCGCGGTTCAGGGTTCCGTCGGGATCGAGTGACGGAAGACGAAGTGCGTGTGAGCCCGGTCCCCGCCGCGTTCCACCGACCGCTTCGGCGGCGACCGCCCCGCCCGCGCGATGGGCCGCGCCGCGGCTCGGCGACGAGCCGCGCCGGTCCTCCGCCGGCCGGGGCGGCGTTGCCGATTCGTGAATATCTGTGGCCGCCACAGCAGAAATAATCTTCATGCCCGGTGAAGTTTTGTGGTGCGACCGGCGGAGTGATAAATGCACGCCGTGCCGGATGCTCACGCCGTGCTACTGTTGATCTCAGTTGCGGTTGTGGTTCCCAAAGACTTCAAGTGCTCTTGCTGGCTTTCTGTGCCGGTGGGTGCGCTTTTGTATTTCCGGATATGGTCCGGACGGGGTAATCATCGCGGCGACGTGGGGTGCGCACAGTGCACACCCCCGGGCATTGCCCCGAAGGAGATCAAACATGGCCAGTGGCACCGTAAAGTGGTTCAACTCGGAAAAGGGCTTCGGCTTCATCGAGCAGGACGGTGGCGGCGCTGACGTCTTCGCCCACTACTCGAACATCGCCGCCCAGGGCTTCCGTGAGCTGCAGGAGGGCCAGAAGGTGAACTTCGACGTGACGCAGGGCCAGAAGGGCCCGCAGGCGGAGAACATCGTTCCCGCCTGACGTTGAACGTATGACGTAGCTGGGGCCCGCACCCTTGAGATGCGGGCCCCAGCTACGTTGCATTTATCCGGCTCGTTCTTGCGATTCTCCGCGCGGCTTCTCTGCCGGGAATTCTCGATACGTGCCCATCGAGAAAGGTTCTGAATGAACCGCGCACCGCGCACGAACGACCGTTATTCCCGCACCCGTTCGGGTGGCCCCGCCGCCGGGCGGGGCGGCCGCTTCGGCGGTCAGCCCGCCGGCCGCTCGGGCGCCCCCGGCCGCTCCGGTGGCTACGGACGGCGCCCCTCCGCGCCGAAGGGGGAGTTCGCGCTCCCCGTGACCATCACCCCGGCGCTGCCCCCGGTGACCGCCTTCGACGAGCTGGACCTGCCCGCCGAGGTGCTGAAGACACTCACCGGACAGGGCGTCACCGAGCCCTTCCCGATCCAGGGCGCCACCCTGCCCAACTCGCTGGCGGGCCGGGACGTACTGGGCCGGGGCCGTACCGGCTCCGGCAAGACCCTCGCCTTCGGTCTCGCCCTGCTCGCCCGTACCGCCGGACAGCGGGCCCAGCCGCGCGAGCCGCTGGCCCTGATCCTCGTCCCCACCCGGGAGCTGGCCCAGCAGGTCACCGACGCGCTCACTCCGTACGCCCGCGCCCTGCGGCTGCGGACGGCGACCGTCGTCGGCGGGATGTCGATCGGCCGGCAGGCCAGCGCGCTGCGCGGCGGCGCCGAGATCGTCGTGGCCACGCCCGGGCGGCTCAAGGACCTCATCGAGCGCGGCGACTGCCGGCTCGGCCGGGTCGCGATCACCGTGCTGGACGAGGCCGACCAGATGGCCGACATGGGATTCATGCCGCAGGTCACGGAGTTGCTGGACCAGGTGCGTGCCGAGGGCCAGCGGATGCTGTTCTCGGCGACCCTGGACCGTAACGTCGACCTGCTGGTCCGCCGCTACCTGCACGACCCGGTCGTCCACTCGGTCGACCCGTCCGCGGGCGCGGTCACCACGATGGAACACCATGTGCTGCACGTCCACGGCGCCGACAAGTACGCCACCACCACGGAGATCGCCGCCCGCGACGGCCGGGTGCTGATGTTCCTGGACACCAAGCACGCCGTCGACCGGCTGACCGAGCACCTGCTGAACAGCGGCGTACGCGCCGCCGCGCTGCACGGCGGCAAGTCCCAGCCCCAGCGCACCCGCACCCTCGCGCAGTTCAAGACCGGCCAGGTCACGGTGCTGGTGGCCACCAACGTCGCCGCCCGCGGCATCCATGTCGACAACCTCGACCTCGTCGTGAACGTCGACCCGCCCAGCGACCACAAGGACTATCTGCACCGCGGCGGCCGTACGGCCCGCGCGGGGGAGTCCGGCAGTGTCGTCACCCTGGTGCTGCCGGGCCAGCGCCGGGAGATGACCCGGCTGATGGCCGACGCGGGCATTACGCCGCAGACCACCCAGGTCCGCTCCGGCGAGGCCGAGCTGGCCCGGATCACCGGCGCCCAGGCACCGTCGGGCGTCCCCGTCACCGTCAGCGCGCCGGTCGCCGACCGCCCGCGGCGCGGCGGCCCCTCGTCGCGCGGCCGGGCCGGCGGGCGTTCGCCGCAGTCGCGTCGTAACGCCGAGCAGTCCGCGGCGCGTGCCGCCGCCGTGCAGCGCCGGGCCCCCCGGGGCAACGCCGCCTGACGGCGCGCGGAGCGCGGGCGCTCCGGAACGGGAAGAAACAGGGGAGGGGCCCCGGTACCAGGGGGGGTCCGGGGGCCCCCCCCGGTGTCACGGGCGGTGGGGGGGTGGGGCGGGCGGCGCGGGCGCGCA